>DATMNS010000299.1:0-5771 GCA_035568735.1 Chthoniobacterales bacterium
GAATTCGCCGACGTGAATCGTGGCGCGATGGAAGTAAAAAAGGCGCTCCGCGAAGACAGCGATCGAAATGATGCTGCAGACGAGAATAGGCCACATGAGCAGACCACCCTTCTGGATGTAATCGATCATGCGTTGACCTGATAACTCCCTTTGCCACTCCTGGCAAGTGGAGAGGTCGGCGACCTAACGAGTAAACTAAAGGAAGGCTGCGCGCCGCGAAGGAGCGATGAACCTCGCGGCGCCTGGTCGATACTTCGCGCTGCGAAGCGTGACAGGCGCGTTGTAGCCGACGGCGGGGACACCGGTTGGTCGAGCGCAGGGCAACGTTTAATCGCGGCCCCGAAGTCAACGCCCCGGCTACAACCTGTATCCCAACGAACGCTTTTCGCGACGCCAAACAGAAATCTTTGCGGAGCGAAGCGTCGACCAGGGCGGCGCGGCGTTTCTTTCGGTTTCATTCGCTTCCTATGGTTTGCGATGTGGAGTGCTGCGCGCGTCTTCTATCTTCGCAGTCGTCCGCCCGAGCAACTTGCCGTCGCCATTATAGACGGCGTAACCCGCTTGATGACCCGCGCCATCGTAGCTGTAGATGATCTTGTGGCGGACGGAATCATCCTTCGCGAGCTGCATCTCCTGCGCCAGCCGGCCAGAAGGGTCGTACTGATAGAGCGTCTTGAAACGCAGCGCGCTATTCGCCCCGAACACCTGGCCGCTTTCGTAGCGACCCTGGGCGTCCAGCTGATAAATAATCTTACCGCGCGCTTTCCCGTTGGCGTCGGTCGTGGTTGCGACCGCCTGCCGGTTGACGCCATCGGTTTGGTAAACGGTTTTCGAGCCATCAGGATTTATCGCCACGGTTACGCGAACCGCGTTGTCGGCCGATTGGGCGAAGACCGAGAAACCAAGCGCGCAGAGGCCAAACCAGCCGGAGAAAGGAGAAAAGTTCCGGAACATGCGTCGAGCGCGAAATTTACGGGGTCAAAGAAAAGCGTGCAAACGGGCATTTATTTATTGACCGGAGAAAATCGGAGTGGTTTAAAGTGGGGGGAAGTGGATTAATTTGGAACAATCCTCCTGCGCATGGAACCGGCCTCTTCATCTTTAATTTTCTACGCGGGAGAATTTCGCCATCAACTCGACGAGAAACATCGCCTCACCATCCCGGCGCGCTGGCGGCGCAACGGCGAGAGCGAAGAGTTCCTCATCGTGCCGGAACCGAGCGGGCAATTTCTGCTCGTCATGCCGCCTAACGAATTTGCGCGCATCAGCTCGGCGGCCGAAACCGTCCCCGGAGTCTCGCCCCGCGATCTGCGCATTTATCTGCGCCACCTGCATTCCCGCGCCCAACACGGCTCGTCCGATAAACAGGGCCGTCTGCTTTTGCCCGACGACCTGTGCAAACAACTTGATCTCAAGGGCGAGGTCGCGCTCGTCGGCGGCCGCGGTCGTTTTGAAATCTGGAACCTGCCCCGCTGGAAGCGGGCCCATGCCGAGGAACATGCCACCTACCAGCACGTGGCCAATCTGGTCGGACTCTAGAGGAAATGAACGCGTTGTTATTCGAACGGCCCATCCGCTTCGCGACTGGTCCGCTGCTGATCAACGAGGAGGCGCAGGATATGGAGGACTTCACCTATCATCGACCGGTTCTCGCGAGCGAGGCGATTGAGTTGCTCGCGCCGCGTCCCGGCTCCCTCATTCTCGACGGCACCTGCGGCGGGGGCGGCCATACCGAAGCGATCCTGCGCACCGGCGCCGACGTCGTCGCTCTCGACCAGGACCCGGATGCGCTTGAATTTGCCGGCGCTCGCCTGACGAACTTCGGCCGGCGGGTGACGCTGCGACGGGCCAATTTCCGCGAGGCGGGCCGCGTCCTCGACGAACTTGGGATTGCCCAAATCGGCGGCGCGATTCTCGACCTCGGCGTTTCCTCGCGGCAGCTGGAAAACGCCGATCGCGGTTTCAGCATGATGCGGAACGGGCCGCTCGACATGCGGATGGATCCACGGCGGGATTTGACGGCGGCCGAAGTCGTGAACAGCTACACGGAAGAAGAGCTGACCCGCATCTTCCGCGAATTCGGCGAAGAGCCGGCGGCGCGCCGGATCGCGAGCCAGATCGTGAAGCTGCGTAAGGAAGCGCCTTTCCGGGAAACGCTCGCCCTCGCCAAGGCGGTGGAGAAAATCGTTGGCCGCCACGGGCGGCGCCATCCGGCGACGCAGGTTTTCCAGGCCTTGCGGATGGAAGTGAACGACGAGCTTGGCGCGCTCGCCGAGGGGCTGGCTGGCCTAACGAATCGCCTCGAGTCGGGCGGCCGCCTCGCCGTTATTACCTTTCATTCACTCGAGGATCGAATCGTAAAAAACTTCTTTCGCGATCGCAGCCGCGAGTTTCTCGATCGTCCGGAGTGGCCCGCGCCGCGGCCCAATCCGGAGTTCGTGTTGCAGGTCATCACGCCGAAGCCGGTCGAGCCGGACGCTGTCGAACAACGGGCCAACCCGCGTTCCCGCAGCGCCAAGTTGCGCGTCGCCGAGAGGATTCGATGAACCGTCGCCGGCGCAAAAATTTCAACCCGATCGACGCCCCCTCGCTCGCGCGCTGGCTCGTGATCGCCACCTTCATGGCCGCGACCGGCCTGAGTTACGTCTACCTTTCGGTCCAGCTCCATCATCAGGGTGTGCAGCGGCGGCAGCTCGAGCAGGACCTGGCTACGGTCCGGATGCAAAACGAGGACGCCCGGGTGCAGATCGCCGCGCTCACCTCGCGCACCGCGCTCCAGCGCCGCCTGAAGGAGGGGTATCTGAAAATGATCCCGATCACCGAGCAAAGCATCGTCAGGCTGGCTTCTCCCGTACGGCTGCCGGGCGAGGATGATGTGCAGCCGGTGGTCAACCAGCGAGGCGGCCAATGAAGTGGAATGGCCGAGCTCGATGTGCGCTCGTCTGCGTTTTCTTTGCGCTCCTCTTCAGCGTCTTTTCCTGGCGGCTGATCTATCTCCAGATGGTGATGCACGGCTACTACAGCGAGCTGGCGGCGGAGAAGAACGTCGGTCGCAATATCATCCCAGCAGAGCGCGGCGCGATCTACGACACCCACAGCGAAGTGCTCGCGCAGAACGTCCCGGTCGCCACGGTGGTGGCCGATGGCACGCTCATTACCAGGGCCGACGCGCTCGTCCCACTGCTCGCCGCGAAACTGAAGTTGCCGCCCAATGAAATTGCGGAAAAGATCAGGAGTCGAAGACCCTACATCGTTCTGAAGCGGGAACTCCCGGAAGCGCAAGCCAGAGCGCTGGAGCAATCCTTAAAAGCCGAAAAACTTTGCGGCGTCCGCTGCGAGCGCAGCACGGTGCGGGTTTATCCCAATGGACCGATGCTCTGCCACGTCATCGGGTTTTCCGATTTTCAGCAGCACGGCATCCAGGGCGTCGAGGCGTCGATGGATCAATATCTGCGGGGGGAGGACGGTTATCGCTACATCGAGCACGACGCGCAGGGACGCGAAATCGTCCTCTACCGCGGGTTGGAACATGAGCCGCGCAACGGTTACCAGGTCCACCTCACGATCGATCTGAATTTGCAGACGATCGTCGAGAACGAACTCGACGCCGCGATGCGCGAGTACACCCCGGAGAAGGCGACCATCATCCTGATGCGGCCGGAAACGGGTGAGATTCTCGCGCTGGCGAATCGGCCTAACTTTGATCTCAATCTTCGCGCGACCGCCAGGCCGGAGCAGATGAAGAACCGCGCCATCATCGACATGATGGAACCCGGCTCGACTTTCAAGATTGTGACGGCGGCCGCCGCGCTCAACGAGAGGAAAGTCCGGCTTGATTCGATGATCTTCTGTGAAAACGGCGTCTGGAATTTTGGCGGCCGTCCGCTGCACGATCACGGGCACAAGGGTTACGGCGACCTGAGCGTGCAGGATATCCTGGTGCATTCGAGCAACATCGGGGCCGCCAAAATGGCGGTGATGCTGGGCGAACAGAAGTTCTACGAATACATTCGCCGCTTCGGTTTTGGCGATCGCACCGGGATTGAGTTGCCGGGCGAAATCGGCGGGATGGTGCATTCGCCGAAGAGCTGGAGCAAGATTTCGATCACGCGCATTCCGATGGGACAGGAGGTCGGAGTGACTCCGCTCCAGATGTTGATGGCGATGGCGACGGTGGCGAACGGCGGCAAGCTCCTCCAGCCGCGGATCGTGAAATCGATCACCGACGAGAACGGAAAAGCGATCAGCGTTTTGCAACCGACCGTCGTGAGGCAGGTCGTTTCGCCCGAAACCGCCGCCCAGATCGCGCTCGCCTTGCGCGGCGTCGTCAGCCAACGCGGAACAGCGGCGGAAGCGGCTGTGCCGGGTTTCACTATTTCCGGCAAGACCGGCACCGCGCAGAAAGCCGCGCCCGGGGGCGGTTACGAAAAGGACAAGTATGTCGTCTCCTTCAGTGGCTTCCTGCCCTCGGAGCATCCGGCCTTTGTTGGCCTCGTTGTGCTCGACGACGCCCACACCAAGGACCCGGCCTTGAACTACGGCGGGACCATTGCCGGACCGATTTTTTCCCGCGTCGCGGAGAAGGCGGCGCGGTACCTCGACCTTGAGCCGCATGAGGAAGTTGGAACGCAGGTCGCGGCTGGACGAGTCGCCTTAACTAATGCCGATCGCTAAGTCCCCGCGTTGCGCGTGTCCACACCTCATGCAGCTCAAAATTCTCGCCGAGTCCATTCCCGTGCAGGAGGTCGTCGGGCCGCTCGATCGCGAAGTAGACGGCATTTTCTACGATTCGCGCCGGGTGCAGAAGAACGGTCTCTACGTCGCGGTGCGCGGCGCTCATTTTGATGGCCATCAATTCACCGAACAGGCGATCGAGAGAGGCGCGTCGGCGATCGTGGTGGAACGCCCGGAGTCGCATTCCCGCGCCACCTCCCTTGTCGTCGCGGATAGTCGCGTGGCCCTGGCGGATCTCGCCTTCACTTTTTTCAAGAAACCGGCGCTCCGGTTAAAGATGGCCGGCGTCACCGGGACGAATGGCAAAACGACGACCACCTTCCTCCTCAAGCACATCTGCGAGACGGCCGGGTTGCGCAGCGGCTTGATCGGCACGGTGCGCTACGAAATCGGCGAGCGCGTCCTGCCCGCCACGCGAACCACGCCCGAGTCGCTCGATCTTCAGGAATTGCTCGCGCAAATAGCGGGCGCGGGCTGTCAGGCCGCGATCCTGGAAGTCTCCTCCCACGCGCTGGCGCAGGAACGGACCCGCGGCCTCGAGTGGGACGTCGCGATCTTCACCAACCTGACGCAGGACCATCTCGATTTTCATCAGACGATGGAAAATTATTTCGAGGCGAAGGCGCGCCTTTTCACCGGCCTGCAGAGTCAGCCTAACAAGAAGCAGGCGACCGCGGTGATCAACCTCGACGATCGCTACGGCGAGCAACTCGTCAGCCGGGTGCGGGATGAGACCCCGGTCGTCACCTACGGGATGAGCGCGCGGGCCGATTTTCGGGCTTCGAATTACCGGGCGGAGTTTGGCGGCACTTCCTTTCAGCTCGACGCGCGCGGCAAAATTTATCTCGTCCGCGTGCCCCTGATCGGCCGCTTCAATGTTTCGAACACGACGGCCGCGCTCGCCGCCGCCAGCTCGTTAGGCATCAATCTGCGCGCTGCCGTCCTCAGCCTCGCCAAAGCGCCGCAGGTGCCCGGCCGCCTCGAGGCCGTTCTCGCAAAACGCCAGTTTCAGGTCTTCGTCGATTACGCGCACACCG
>DATMNS010000300.1:0-2943 GCA_035568735.1 Chthoniobacterales bacterium
CGGCGGAAGGGTGCGAGTTCAAGCGCTCGCGGCTGGATGGGAAAAAGATAGCCACCGAGACCGGACCAACCTGCGCCCAACATGGCGAAAGCCATGAACCAGCGGCTCAGCATCGTAGCCCAGGCCGAGCCCACGACCCCGCTGGCCGGAAATCCGAGGTGACCGAAGATCAACACCCAATCGAGGGCGGCATTGAGCAGATTCGAGATGATGATCGTGAGTACAATCGACCTCATCCGATGCTGCGCCTGGAGCGTCTGGCGAAGAACGAGGAAGGCGAAGAACGGAAGGATCCCGGGAATACTTATCCAGTCGTAGCGCGCCGCGAGCGGGACCACATCGGGAGGCTGCGCCAGCCAGTGCAAAACGGGACCCGCCGCCAGCATGATCGGAGTCGCCGGGATGGTGAGCGCGACCGCCAGGATCAAGCCGCGCTGCAGACCGCGGCTCACCCCGAGGTTGTCTCCTGCACCGACCGACTGCGCGATCACGGGATCGAGCGCCATCAACACGCCCATCCCGAAGATCACGGTGCCAAAGAAATAGAGATTACCCAACGCGACCGCGGCCAGCGCCACGCCGGAAACGTGTCCCACCATGATGATGTCGACCATGCCCATCGCCATCATCCCGACCTGCACGAAAGCGACCGGTGCGGCGAGCCGGACGGTGCGACGCAGATCATCAAGACTGGGAATGAAGGAGCGCATGTCGGTCGACGGTGGGGCAAGCCCGTTTCCAGAAAGGCGGACTATCGGCGGAGAAGGTTGGGGAAACAACCGGCCGGCGCTTACAGATCGATCTGCGGCGACTGGTCAACACGTTCGGCACACTGCACCGGGGCGTCTCCTTCAGTAGATCAACTGCATTCCAAAATAGCCGATCCATGCGAGCGGTTGGTCGCCGCTCGAGCGAACTTCATGGCCGAGCGAGGTAATGAAGATGCGCGTCTCGCTGAATTCGTGACGCAGCCCGAAATTCACCACCAGCGAATCGCGCGTGAAATTCGTGCGCGACGTGCCGTTCAGCTCCGCCATGAGCGTCGTAGTCTTCGAAATGTCGATGCCGCCGACGACGCCGTAGAGCCATTCGCCGCGACCGACCGTGCTGACCAGGGGACCGCCTTCCACGTCGGCATGAAAAACCCCAAATTTTTTCGCGAGCTCGATTGGAATCTGAAAACGTGTGCCGTCTTCCGCGAGCCCGCGTCGCACCGACGATTGCACGACGTTGAAAATAATGCGCGGAAACATCGAGGCGTCGATCCCAGACGTTGCCTCATCGAGAAAGCGCCATTTCACCGCGGCCTCTGTGCCGCCGAGCCCGGCGATTGGGCCGTGACCCTCACGATCGAGCAGCACGGGCGCGGTTTGCAGCGTGAGCTGGATATTCTCGCCGATGCCGTAGTTCAAATCGACTTCGGGCAGATCGAGCGAGGTCTCGCCCGGCCGGTGCTCCAGGGTGACGGCGAGATTGATTTCCCACTTCCGGTTCCCCGGCGTGCCGGGATCGTCGGTAATCATCGGCGGCCCGCCCTGCGCGGAGCAGCGCCGAACGATCGCCACGAAGAGCAGCAGCACTATCGTTAGACCACGTGACCGGCGCACCCCTACGGATTTGCTGTCTCCGCCAGGCTGTAAACAAGAAAGTGTTTGCCGCCGCGCGCGGCCGCCGCGCGATTTTTCCATTTCGAGTCGCATTCATTGGCCGGATTTGGTCGGATTCAGTCGGATTTGACTTGTGGGTCGGAAGGTTAGGTGCCGTTGATCGGGAGGTCTTTCACTCCCGCATTCACGACGACACCGAGCGTTCGCCACGAAGAACTTCCGAATCTCCGCAGCGCGCTCGGAATTCAAGGGACTTGCAACCGCCCTGCAAAAGGGGACGCATCGCGAAGGGCAAAGGTTCGCAACCCGTCCAAGTGAAGATCTGCGTTCGACCTAGGGCCCGACCGCTGGAAAGAACTGTTCGTGGGTGATCTTCCCGTCTTTGACGGTATAAACGCCAACCTCCGACATCTGCATCCGATTTTTCGAGTTTTTGTCGGTCACGTCGAGATCGAACGGGACCACAAATCGATCATGCGACACGAATGGTTCGCCCACCTTCACGCCATGCACCTCCATATTAGTCTTCCACCATTCCACCTTCTCGCGCACGCCTTGGATCCCACGCGTTTCGGGCGAACTACCGTCCATCGTGCGCGCTTCCACGCTCACAACGTCGTCCGCGTAGAGTAGCTCGATCGCTTCATTCCAGGCCTGTTTGCGGCACAACTCCACCACTTTTTTCGCGACTTCTTCTGTATTCATGCCTTGCCTTCTGCTCGGATTCACGTCGCGTCAATCAACGATTCTGTGACAATGCGCAGGAGCTTGGTTCGCTCCGTCGAATGATGCCTGCCTCACCAATTTCCCTTCGCTCGCTTTGTCTGTGGAGATTGGTGCTCGAAAACTGGCAAATGCCTACGGCACGACCGTTAGCGTGAGGTCGTCCCCGTCGCCGCCTGCGTAGCTCTCTTGGAAGGTGTTCCGTTGGCGGTGAAAATCACTTGGGCAGAGAGCGTTCAGCAAGGGTCTGGGATCATCATGGAATGAGCAGCACTTTCCCGATGCTTTGGCGGCTCTCGAGATAGGCGTGTGCCTTCGCTCCATCGCGCAGGGGAAATTCTTCCGCGATTCGCACCTTCAATTTCCCGGCACGCACCCACCCAAACAACTCCGCGGCGCGAGCGATCCGCTCGCCGCGGCTGGTCAGCACGTTCCAGAGATCACCGCCGGTCAGAGTCTTCGACTCGTCCATCAGCCGGCGCGGATCGACCGGCGCAGGATCGCCGCCTGTCATGCCGTAGAAAACGACCTGCCCGCCTTTGTGTGTAACCGTGAGACTCGCATCGAGCGTCGCGCCGACGGAGTCATAGACAACATCGGCTCCCTTGCGATC
>DATMNS010000301.1:0-2166 GCA_035568735.1 Chthoniobacterales bacterium
TATATTTCCGGGCGTTATCGAGCAGATTTTGCACGACCAACGCGGTGAATTTCGTCTCCCCGGCGATCTCTAAATTCGCCAGGATATCGGTTTCGACGCGAAGGTCAGATCCATCCGGCATGGCCTGGAGATCCTCGATCCATTCGGCCACGAGGTGAGCCAGGTTCACGGCGTGAAGATTGAGCCGCAGCTTTCCGGCATCCAACCGCGAGAGAAGGAGCAGGTCCTCGACCACACCGGTGAGCCGGTAGGTCTGGTGAATGAGCGATGAGATTTCCTCGTAGACTTCGCGTGGAAAACCATCGCGCGCGAGCAAGGAATCGAGCCCGGCGCGCAGGACCGTGATCGGGCTTTTTAACTGGTGGGAAGCGTCGGCGGAAAAGCGGGTCGAGCGTTGTAATTCTTCGGCCGTGGTTTGCAGCTCGGCCTCGGCCCGTTGCCGCTGGGCGAAGTTTTCTTCCGAGACGATCGCCAGCTCTTCCACCGGCTCCGACAGGCGCCGCGAGAAAAACAGACTGACCAGGAAACCGCCGAGCAGCAGGACGCCGCCGGCCCAGAGAAATTGCGAGCGCAATTGCCGCTGGCGGGCGAGCAATTGGGTAAGTGGATAAACGCAGACCTCATAGGCTGGAGGATAACTCGAGTTGAGATTGAGCTGTTTAAAAAAAAGAAGGTGCGACACGCCCCCAATCTTTGTTTGCAGGCTGTGTTGCTGGCCGTCGGCTTGGGCGACATCTCGTTTCACTTCGCCGGAGATTTGTTCCTCGGTCGCGCGGTCGAAGGCCGGGAGCCGCAATTTTCCGTCGACCAGAATACCGCTCTTCATCCCGCTCGCCGCCCCGTGAACGATCGCTTCGACCGGCTTGAACCCGAGCACGAGCGCCGCGATAACTTCATTCGTCTCGGTGGAACGAATCGGGACCGCGATCATTTCGTCGATCGTTGAGTGGCCTGTTTTGTCGCGCCGGGCGAGGTAGCCGGTTTGCATCGTCTGCGGCGTCCGGTCCTGGGCAAGCTGCGCCTCTTCGTTAGGCAAGAGGTCGCCGCCATCGTCCGTCGGCGGGGTGATGACTCCGCCCTGCGCATCGAGGAAGCGATAAAATCTCGCGTGCAGCCTATCCGCCGCGTCCACCTGGCCCGACTCGTTGGGTTCCATCAGATCACGCAACTCCGCCCGCGCGCTGGGGTAGAGAAGGTCGAGCGCGTTGTCCTCGAGCGCCGCATGAATGCGCGCATCGCTGGCGAGCGCGATGGAACGGTCGGCCACCGCGGCGTTGCGCAAATCCTGGAGGCGATGGAGCGAGGCGAGCTCGATTTCAAAGTCCCGCTGTAAATCGGTTTGCGCATATTCCGCCGCCCGGCGTTGCGCGACGAAAAGGCCTAACGACGTCAGAGCTGAGACCACCAGCATCATGGCGAGCGTAAGCTTGGTTCGGAAACGGCGAATGCCAGCGGGGCGAGGCTCGGCGGACGGGCTCATGGGAGATCGACGTGCTGGACCGTGCCATTCTTCAAATCGACCGGACGTTCCCGCGTCGTCTTGCTGTCCACCCAGGCTTTGACCGTGAAATGCCCCTTCGGCAGGCTCGTTAGGCGATAGTGCCCGTCCGGGTCAGTGATCGCGAAGTAGGGTGAGGCGAGCACCAGAATCAGGCCCCGCATGTGTTCGTGGATGTCGCAGCGCAGCGTGACCAGGCCCGCCTTGTCGAAGATCTGAAAGGGGGGCGGATTCTCCCCCGGCGGATAACGACCGAGGTCGAATCGTTTCGCCGGCGAATAGGAAAAAACGTTATGATAAGTGTCGTCGAGATTCGGGAACTCGACTTTCGTCCCGACCTCGATGGCAAGGAGCGGAGGCAGGAACGCGTAGTTTTTTTGCGCCACCTGTTTGGTCGGCAAGGCCGTCGGCTTTGGGAAATCGCCTTCCAGGTAAACCACCGCCCGTGGCGGCTCGGTCGCGAGCACGCCTGCCCTGCTCACGATCTCGTAGCGCTCACTGACCACCGGCACGAAATGCGATTTCGGCAGCTCCACGTGGCCCTCGATCGTCGCCTGTCCAAGGCAAACAGCCGGCACCAGGCCGAGCGCGGCGAGGAGTCGGAGGAGCAAATCACCATTCATTTCTTCTCATCATAACAGGATCGAGGCCCGCCGAAACGGAGGAAA
>DATMNS010000302.1:0-3270 GCA_035568735.1 Chthoniobacterales bacterium
CGCCGAGCTTTTCGAGTCCCTTGATATGGAGATCAATCGGGCGGGCGCCGATAGCGCACCCGCCGGGAAGGGAGACTCGGGCTCGTCCGCAACGGGTTACCAGCGGTCCGAGGACCAGCGTGGAGGCGCGCATCGTCTTCACCAATTCGTAGGACGCTTCCGGCGCGTTGAGCGTTTTCGCGCAGATGGTCGTGCGGTGCTGGGCGCGTCCGAAGCCGAGTTCGACTTCGGCGCCCATGGCGGCCAGGAGTTTGCGCGTGGTCTCGATGTCGCGAACTTGCGGGATGTTCTCCAGGATGACGGGTTCGTCGGTGAGCAGGGCGGCTGCCATGCAAGGAAGCGCGGCGTTCTTCGCGCCGCTGGTGCGGATGGTGCCCAGTAACGGTTCGCCGCCTCGGATGACTAGCTTGTCCATTGGTTTCTTCATTCTAGCGGGACGGGTTCCGCATTGCGATTGTTTTGCTCCATTTACACCGCAAGTCGAAGGCTTGACCACGGGGGACACGGAGGTCAAGGGTTATGCTGGTTTACGTTTCGCGATTTCTATGGCTTTGCGGACCTGGCCTTTGGATTTTTTCAGGGCGGCTTCCGCAATGGGGCGTTTCACGTTTGCTTTCGCCATGACGATCGCGGTCGCTACTGAGTTCCGGGCAGAGTCTAGTAGTTTGACTGCCTGGCTGCGATTCAAGCCGGTGGCGGCTTCTACAATGCCGATTCCGCGCTCGACCAGTTTCGAATTCTTCAGACGGAGATGGACCATCAAGTTGCCATAGACGTATCCGAGACGCGTCATCGCGCCCGTCGATAACATGTTCAGGATCATCTTTTCGGCGGAGCCAGCTTTCATGCGGCTCGATCCGGTGACTACTTCAGGGCCGACTTCGGCGACGATCTCGATGTGCGCGGCTTTTGCTAGCTCTGAATTTCGATTGCAGGTGACAGCCACGGTTTTCGATCCTCGGGCGCGCGCGTACCGAAGGGCGGCGATGGTGAAGGGCGTGCGTCCGCTGGCGGTAACGCCAACTACTACATCGTTCTTGCCCGGCTTCTTTTTTGCCATTTCTTTTTCGCCGAGTGCGCGCGAGTCTTCGCTGGACTCGGTGGCTTTGGCCAGCGCTTTGGTTCCGCCGGCGATGATGAACTGGACGGTGCGCGGGTTGGTGTCGAAGGTGGGCGGGATTTCAGCGGCGTCGAGAGCGGCGATACGGCCGCTGGTGCCGGTGCCGACGTAGATGAGGCGTCCGCCGCGGGAGATGGAGTCGGCAATCAGGTCGATGGCTTGCGCAATTTGCGGGAGGGCGCGCTTTACGGCGGCTGCTACTTTGGTGTCTTCGGCGTTGATGATGCGGGCGATTTCGAGCGAGGACTTGCGGTCGAGGTTGGCGGAACGGGGATTGGATTTTTCGGTTGTGAGGCGGCGGAGGTCGGGGTGCTTCATGGGATGAGTCCCTGGGATTTCAGGGCTTCTATCACGGCATCGTGAAATGCCGGGCGCACTTGTTTGATCGCCTGACTTTGGCAATCGGGCCATGTGCGGTTGGTCAGCAGTGTGATGGAGAGCTGGCGGTCAGGGTCGATCCAGAGGGAGGTTCCGGTGTACCCGAGATGGCCGTAGGAGCGGGAGCCGAAATATTTTCCGGATTGAGATGGAGATGAAGGTGTGTCCCATCCGAGTGCGCGGGATGTGCCTTCGGGCTGCGATTCCCGGCGCGTAAAAAGGTCGATGGTTTCGGGGCGGAGGATGGGGCGTCCGCCGGTCAACATGGCGTGAGCGAAGATAGCGAGGTCTTCGACGGGGGCGAAGAGACCAGCGTGTCCGGCGACTCCGCCGAGGATGCTGGCGTTTTCATCCTGAACTTCGCCCTGGATGACTCGGTTGCGAAACTTGCCGGCAGACGACGTTGCTGGAGCAGTCGACGGTTCGCGGGTGGGGGCGCCCGCGCTACATTTTTCGGCGGAGGTTTCGTCGGCGGTGGGGACGGTCTTGTCGCGCCACGATTTTGGCGGATTGTATGTGGTGTGCGACATGCCGAGAGGGCCGAAGATTTCGCGTTGGCAGAAGGTGTCGAGGGGTTCGTCGGCGAGGCGTTCTAAGGCGACTCCGAGGATGATAAAGCCGATGTCGCTGTATTCGGCGCGCGTACCGGGTTCAGCGGTGAGGTGGGTTGTGAGAGCCGCGGCCAGCACTTCTTCCCGCGTTGTGTTTTTCAGGAAGAGTTTCTCGTAGGCGGGCAGGCCGGAGGAATGAGCCAGCAACATACGCAGAGTTACTTCGCGGCGGCTCGGGTGGTTACTGCGTCCGACGAATTCCGGGAGGATGGCGGCGACGGGCGCTTCGAGGTCGAGCAGTCCGCGCTCGTAGAGGATCATCGCCATGGTGGTGGTGGCTACGGCCTTTGTGACCGATGCCAGGTCGAAGATGCTGGCGGTGGTGACGACAGGCGAAGCGGGATCGTAGGTGAAGCGGCCAACGGCATAATGGGCGACGAGTTCTCCGCGCAGGGTCACGGCTAATGCGCAGCCGGGGAAGGCGCGGGCCGCGACGGTTTTTTCGAGGATCGCAAATGCGCTACGGAATTTCTCCTCTTGCTCGCTGGTGTTGCGCACCAGGAAGGCGAAGCCGGCGGGCGGATTGTGGGTCGCAGTCAAGGCGTTGGGGCTGATCGGGTTATAGCAAACGCGGCGGAGCGAGGCAAACGGCGGTAGCACGGGGAGTTACTAACGGGGACGCGGCTGGCTACCGATTGCTTGAGGCGTCTGATCTGGGTCGTGTAGAGTCACAGCAGAGTGCATCGTCCTGTAAAAATCTTTTTCCTGAGTGTCGTGGCGTGCTGTGCGCTGGCCGGCGCGCAGGTTTCCCGCGACGCCCAGTTGAGCGTTCTCGATCCCATTGTTAACAACGCGATTGCGCAGGGGCAGGTCCCGGGCGCGGTGCTGATCGTCGGACATGAAGGGCGGGTCGTTTATCGCAAGGCATATGGGAATCGCGCGATCGATCCTCGCCGCGAAGCGATGACGCTGACTACAGTGTTTGACTGCGCTTCGCTCACAAAGGTGATCTCAACTACCACGGCGATGATGCAGTTGTGGGAGCGCGGGAAGTTCCGGATGGCGGATCCGGTGGCGAAGTATCTGCCCGAGTTTGCGCAGAATGGGAAGCAGGACATCACGATCCGGCAGTTGATGATTCATTATTCTGGACTGGCGCCGGATTTGGATCTGACGAAGCCCTTTGCGGGAAAGGAGGCGGGTTACCGGATGGCATTTGCC
>DATMNS010000303.1:0-7691 GCA_035568735.1 Chthoniobacterales bacterium
CACGACCTTGTTCTCAATCGTGATGCCTTTGCCGCGCTCGTTAGGCTGAACCTTAATGATGACGTGGCCGTATTGACCGCGCCCGCCCGACTGTTTGATCAACTTGCCTTCGCCATCGGCCGCTGCCGTGATGGTTTCGCGGTAAGCGATCTGCGGCTTGCCCGCATTCGCGTCCACTTTGAACTCGCGCAGCATGCGATCGCGGATGATCTCGAGATGCAGCTCGCCCATCCCGGCGATAATCGTCTGCCCGGTATCCTCATGGGTGTAAACCTTGAAGGTTGGATCTTCCTCGGAGAGCCGCTGCAGGGCCACGCCCATCTTCTCCTGGTCCTGCTTGGTCTTCGGCTCGATCGCCATCGAGATAACCGGATCAGGGAAAGAAGGCGGTTCGAGCAGGATCGGAAAATCCTCGTCGCACAGCGTGTCGCCTGTCGTGATGTTCTTTATCCCGACGATTGCGGCGATGTCGCCCGAGTAGCAGGTATCGATGTCTTCACGCTTGTCGGCTTGAATCTGAATGAGACGCGAGATGCGTTCGCGTTTATTGGTTCGCGGATTGTAAACCGTGTCGCCCTTCGTGAGGGAACCAGAGTAGACGCGGAAGAAAACCAACTTCCCGACGAAGGGATCGCTCCACAATTTGAAAGCGAGCGAGCAGAATTTGCCGTGGTCATCCGTCGGCGCTTCCATCTTCTCGTGCGAGTCGGGATCCATGCCGACCGCCGGCGGGATGTCGAGCGGACTGGGCAGATAATCAATCACGGCATCGACGAGATATTGCACGCCCTTGTTCTTGAAGGCGGAGCCGCCTACGACCGGGACGAATTTATTCGCGATCGTCTGCCGGCGAATGCCCGCCTTCAGCATTTCCGGCGTGACCGGCTTTTCCTCCAGAACGGCCTCCGCCACTTCGTCGTCGATGTTGGAAATCGCCTCGACCAGATCGGCATAAGCTTGCTCGACCTTGGCCTTGTGCTCTTCCGGCAGGTCGCGCACTTCGTAGATGGAACCCATCGAGTCGTCATCGAGATAGAAGACCGCCTTGCGGTTCACGACGTCGAGTTGGCCTTTGAGATAATCTTCTTTGCCTAACGGAATTAGGATCGGCCAGGCATTTGCGCCGAGCTTCTTGCGCATGCTCTCGATCGACATCTCGAAGTCGGCGCCGACGCGGTCCATCTTGTTGATGAAAGCGATGCGCGGGACAAGATATTTGTTCGCCTGCCGCCAGACCGTCTCGGATTGCGGTTGCACGCCGGCGACCGCGTCGAAGACGGCAATCGCGCCGTCGAGCACGCGGAGCGAACGCTCCACCTCGGCGGTAAAATCCACGTGACCGGGCGTGTCGATGATGTTGACGCGCATTTTGACGTCCTCAAACATCTTGTAAACGCCGGGCTCCGGCTTTTGGGTCCAGGCGCAGGTCGTGGCCGCCGAGGTGATCGTGATGCCGCGCTCGCGTTCCTGCTCCATCCAGTCGGTCACGGTCGTGCCTTCATGCACTTCACCGATCTTGTGGATCATGCCGGTGTAAAAAAGAATGCGCTCCGTCAGCGTCGTCTTGCCGGCATCGATGTGCGCAGCGATCCCGATGTTCCGCGTCCTTTCGAGCGGGAACTTGCGGTTCGGCGAATTCGGATTCGTCATTGCAGGTTTTTCTAAAGTCGCGGACGCCATGGCTAGGGAAAATTCGAAATCCGAAATCCGAAGTTCGAAACAAATTCAAAACCCGAAAAGCGAATTTCCGAAACGGACTGGAGCGCACACCGTTTCGATATTTGGTGATTAGTCATTACCAGATTGTTTCGGGTTTCGATATTCGGGTTTCGTCATTCCGCGCCGCGGCCTTACCAGCGGAAATGGGCAAAGGCGCGGTTGGCCTGCGCCATTTTGTGCGTGTCGTCGCGTTTTTTGATCGCGTTGCCCTGACCAGCGGCCGCGTCGCGCAGCTCGTGCGCCAGGGCATCGGCCATCGGCATGCCGCGCCGATTGTCGGCGTAGGTCACGATCCAGCGCATCGCGAGCGAGACCTGCCGGGAAGCCGTGACTTCCATCGGGACTTGATAGGTGGCACCGCCGACGCGACGCGATTTCACTTCGAGACGCGGGCGCACGTTCTCGAGCGCTTTGTTCACTACTTCGAGCGGATCAACCGCGTCGGAACCTTCGCGCGACTTGTCGATCGCGGTATAAACGATCCGCTCGGCGAGCGATTTCTTGCCGCGTTTCATGACGGTGGAAATCAGCCGGGCCACCGCGACGCTGCCGTAACGGGAGTCGACCTTTTCTTCTTTTTTGTAGGTTCTACGACGACGAGACATTGGAAGGGTTTAGAGTTCTTGGCTGAGAGCTGAGAGATTATTTCTTTTTCGCGCCCTTCTCGGCCCCGGCCTCACCGGCGGCTTTTGGGCGTTTCGCGCCGTATTTGGAACGGCTCCGGCGGCGGCCATCCACCCCTAACGAGTCGAGCGTCCCGCGGACAATATGGTAACGCACGCCCGGCAAATCCTTGACCCGTCCGCCGCGCACGAGGACGATCGAGTGTTCCTGCAAATTGTGGCCTTCCCCCGGAATATAGGCGATGATTTCCTGCCCGTTCGTTAGGCGCACTTTCGCCACTTTGCGCAGGGCGGAATTCGGCTTCTTCGGCGTCCGCGTCATCACTTGCGTACAGACACCGCGCCGCTGCGGACAATTCTTCAGGGCCGGTGATTTTGATTTCACCGAAACCTTTTTTCGTCCCTTGCGAATAAGCTGATTAATCGTTGGCATTTTTGTAGATTGCAGCCGCGAAACCGTGAAGTTTCAGGCGACAAAAAAACCGCCTCAAGCCGTGTCCACCGTCCTCACGCACCTGATACGGAGAGCGCGCAATATAGGAGCAAATTATTGGGTCGCAAGATTATTTTGGCGCGGCGATGGCGCCGAGCTCCTCCCAGCGCGCGTAAAGTTCGGTGACTCGGTGCCGCGCGGCGTCCAGGTCGGCCTCCAACTTTTGCCAGTCGGCGGCGTGGGTCGCGTAAAAATCCGGGGCGGCAAAGAGCGTTTCCAGCCTAACGACCTCTTTTTCGGCGGCGAGAATGGCGGCTTCCATCCCTTCCAGTTCGCGTGCCTCTGTCCACTTCAATTTCCGCGGTTTCCGTTTGGCGCCGGGATCGCTGATCCCGGCCGGCTTGCGTCGCTCTGAGGGGCCGGGATCGGCGTTCTCCGCTCCAACAGTTGCTCGTTTTTCGAGGTAGTAGTCGTAGTTGCCCACGTGATACCGGATGCAGCCGTCGCCCTCGAAGGCGAGAATCGAGGTGCAGACGCGATTCAGAAAATAGCGGTCGTGACTGACGACAATCACGTCCCCGCCAAAGGCGATGAGCGCTTCCTCGAGCAACCGCAGGGTGCCGAGATCGAGATCGTTCGTCGGCTCGTCGAGGATGAGGACGTTGCCGCCGCGCTTGAGAATTTTCGCGAGCAAAACGCGGCTCCGTTCGCCACCGCTCAATTGGTCAATCTTGGTGTTGATCCGTTCTTCGGTGAAAAGAAAACGTCGCAGATAGCCGCGGAGGGTGATGTTTTCTTCGCCCAGCCTAACGAACTCGCTCCCTTCGCCCACTTCTTCCCAGACCGTCTTCGCATCGTCGAGCAGGAGGCGGTTTTGATCGACATAATTGATTTCGGTGCGCGCGCCGATCTCGACCACACCACGCGTCGGCTCACTTTCTCCGAGCATGCTTTTGAGGAGCGTGGTTTTCCCGAGACCGTTGCGCCCGACGATTCCGAGCCGCTCGCCTGGCGCGAGATTGAGCGAGAGATTCTCGATCAGCGATCGCCCGCCGAGCACCATTCCGACTTCGCGCAGTTCGATCACGCGATTCGCCAGCTTCGGCGCGGGCGGAATGATGAGATCAACGTCGAGTTCCGCTTCCGGCGCTTCCTGCGCCGCCACCTCGAAATAGCGCTCGACCCGATCGACCGATTTCGTCCGCCGCGCGCGCGGCGCTTTGCGAACCCAGGCCAGCTCACGCTTCAGAAATTTCTGACGCTTGTCCTCCTGCATCTCCTCGACCGCCTGCCGCTCGGCGCGCGCCAACAGGTAATCGGTGTAATTGCCGGCGTAGCTGTAGAATTTCCCACCCGCCAGCTCGACCACGCGCGTCGCGATGCGATCGAGAAAATAGCGGTCGTGGGTCACAAACAGACAGGTGCCGCTGTAACGCGCGAGAAAATCCTCTAGCCACTCGATCGAGCCGGTATCGAGATGGTTCGTCGGTTCGTCGAGAATCAGGAAATCCGGTCGGGCGAGGAGCGCCCGACAGAGCGCGACGCGCCGTTTCTCGCCGCCCGACAATGTCGAGACTGCGCGCTCCGGGCCGGGCGCGTGCAGGTTGGTGACCAGACTCTTGATCCGATGCTCGAGGTTCCACCCGTCGAAATGTCCGATCTGGTCGAGCAGCAGGCCGCTCCGCGCGCTCGCGGGTGGCGCGTTCTCGTATTCGTGAATGAGATCCAGAACCTGCTGCGCACCGGCCAGAATATTGGCGTGGACCGTCTCGGTCTCATCAAGTTCAAACAGCTGCGGCATGTAACCGACGACGAGATCACGCCGCCGATTCAGCTCGCCCGCATCGGGCGGCATGACACCCGCCGCGATTTGCAAAAATGTCGATTTGCCGGAGCCGTTGCGGCCGACCAGACCGACGCGTTCCCCTTCCAGAATCGTGACCGACGCGCGATCGAGCACCACCTGGTTGCCGAAGCGCACGACGAGTTCCCTCGCGCTCGCGATCGTATTCAGGACAAGCTCGGACATCCGATGACATAGCATACGGAAGGCAGGTCTTCCCGCTTGCCAGCGCCGCCCGCTTACCGAACGTAGGCGCGAATGTTCGAACTCTTCACCACCGATCCCGGCTCAAAGGCGCGCCGCGGCCGCTTCACGACGGCGCATGGCGTGATCGAGACGCCGGCTTTTATGCCGGTCGGCACCCAGGGTAGCGTGAAGGGCGTCAGTCCCCGCGAACTGCATGAACTCGACGCCCAGATTATTCTCGGTAATACCTATCACCTTTTCGTTAGGCCAGGACTCGAGGTCATCCGGCATTTTGGCGGCCTGCATCGCTTCATGAATTGGGACGGGCCGATCCTGACCGACAGCGGCGGCTATCAGATTTTCTCGCTCGCGAAGCTGCGCAAGATCACGGAGGAGGGCGTCCAATTCCAAAATCATCTCGACGGCACACCGACTTTTATCAGTCCGGAAAGCGCGATGGAAATCCAGGCCGCGCTGGGAAGCGATATCGCGATGGTGCTGGATGAATGCCCGCCTTATCCGTGCGAGCATGAGTATGCAGTGCGCAGTTTGGAGATGACCGCTCGCTGGGCGCAGCGGTGCAAGGACGCGAACGTCCAACGTCCAACGTCCAACGTTCAACGTTCAACTGAAGAGGGAACGCGCCGGCTCCTTTTCGGGATTGTGCAGGGCGGTACCTTCGAAGATCTGCGCCGGGCGAGTGCGGCGGCGACGGTGCAGATCGGCTTCGACGGCTATGCGATTGGCGGGGTGAGTGTGGGCGAGCCGGAGCCGGAGATGATGCAGGCCGTGGAATGGAGCGAGCCTCTCTTGCCTAACGACAAGCCGCGTTACGCGATGGGCCTCGGCACCCCGCCGCAGTTGCTCGAGCTAATCGCCCGCGGCATGGATATGTTCGATTGCGTGCTGCCGACGCGTCTGGCCCGCAATGGGACCGCCTTCACCGCCGGAGGCACGCTCAACCTGAAGAATGCCGAGTTCACCCTGCAGAAGGGCCCGATCGAAGAGGGCTGTGTCTGCCCGGCCTGCTCCGGGTTTTCTCGGAGTTACCTGAGACACTTGATCAAGGCCGAAGAAATCCTCGGCCTGCGCCTGCTGACTCTGCATAACCTGCACTTCTATTTGAATCTGATGAAGCGTGTCCGTTCTGAGATTGAGGCCGGCCGCTTCGCCGCCTTCCGGCGCGATTTTGTCGCCGGATATCGGACCAATAACTGATCGCGTCTGGCTGCCGCACTTGAGTCCCCGGCAAGGATTGGCGGTTTCTATCGTGCTTGTGCAATCGGACCTGCGTTCGTCGCGAAAATTTTGTCGAGTGCGGCGAGCGCATTTTGCGGTCCCAGGTATTTGTCGCCGTCGTAACTGCTCGCGACGATGTGACTGCTCGCGTCGAGGATGAGGAGCGAAGGAATACCGGTCCCTCCGAGTTGCTTGAGTCCCGGCAGATCAGCGAGCTGGTCGTAATCGATCGCCAGCCAGGGCATCTTCGCTTCCTGGATGTAGGTTTCCCAGCCAAAGCGGGAACGATCCGCACTCACGAAAATGAGCTCAAACTCCGGATGCTCCACCACGACGCGATTGTAGTAGTCGACCAACTGGGGTGTGAACTTGCGGCAGGGGGCACACCAGTGGGCAGAGTAGTAAAGCGCGACGAATTTCTTGTTGTCGAGCTCGGTGCCAATGGCGCGGCTGACCGTGCCGTCGTGGCAGCGGACGAGCTTTTGCCTGAGCGCGTCCAGCATGGGCATCCCCGCCGCAGGCGCGGCGGCGGTCCGGGCGCGGGCTTCCGCCTGCCCCGCCTGGTAAATAGTGCTGAGCTTTTGACTCCGCTCGATCTCCGCCGCGCGCTGCGCGCTCAGCTCAGCCTCCCGTTGTTTTGCCCGGTCGGCTTCCGCTGCGGAGACCAGATACGCGTTGCTCGCAAGCGCGCTGATCAGTTGTGGATTTGCCCCGAAATCAACCAGTGATTTTTGCATCGCGGGATCAAACGCCTCGAGCACCCGGCGGCTGGTGATCTCCGCGAGGACCGCGTCGCTCGAATAACCTGAGCGGAGCATGAGCGCGATCTCTTTGTTGGACAAAGGAGATGGGCCCGCCGTCGCCGTCACGATGAGCCCGGCGACCAGGAGTAGAGGAAATAGGCGCATCCCTCCTCTGAAGCAAAAGATACGCCAGCTACTTCTTCACGCCGGGAAAGGAGCGCTATTTCGCTCCCACTTCGTGCGTGCCGGGCGGCGAGCAAAATCAACGATCTTCGCGGTGCGCCGATCCGCAAAAAGAATATTCCCGGGTTTGAAAGCGCGATGAATAAGCCCCGCCTGGAACGCCGCCGGCAAGCCCTCTCCCGCAGCTTGCGGGCCGACCTCGAGCTCTCCATTCCCGAAATGCGCTTTTCGTCTTCCATCCGATCGTCGAGATTGCCGCTATCGACCAGCTCCATCATGCGATAGAATTGCCCGTGGTCCCCGCCGGGCGAGAAAACCTCGATCACGTGCGGGTGCTTGATCGACGCGGTGATGCGCGCTTCCTCCTGCAGCCACGCGGTCAAGATGGCGTCGCCGGCAAACTCCTGGCGCAGGAGCTTGCGCGCGACGAAGCGATTCAGCCGCGTGTCGCGCGCCCAGTAAACCGAGGCCATCCCGCCGGTCCCGAGCGGCTCTCAAGCCGGAGAATGCGATGATCGAATTGATCGTGCCTAACGAGCAGGCCGGCTTGCGTCTCGACCGCTACCTGGCCCTGGCTCTCCCGCAGTTCTCCCGCTCGCGCCTGCAGAATCTGATCCGCACGGGCGACGTCCGCTTGCAGGGAAAAGCAGCGCGCACCCGCGAGACGGTGCACTCCGGCGATGTCGTTAGGCTAACGGTTCCACCACTCGAGGAAATCGATG
>DATMNS010000304.1:0-3927 GCA_035568735.1 Chthoniobacterales bacterium
CGGAGTCAGCCGATTTCACCGCGATCTATGACATCGACGCGGCCAATGCCGCGCAGATTGCGGGGCAATACAAGGTCCGGGCGGCGACTTCGCTCGAGGAATTTTCCGAGCTGATCGACGCCGCCTCGGTCGCTACGCCGACCAATTCCCATTTCGCAATCGCGCGTCCTTTGCTGGAAAAAGGAAAACATCTGCTGGTGGAGAAGCCAATCGCGGAGGACACCGCGCAGGCGAGCGAACTCGCCGAGCTCGCCGCGCAGCGTCATCTCGTGCTCCAGGTCGGCCACGTTGAACGTTTCAATCCGGTGCTCAGTGCGCTCGAGGCGCGCCTGACCCATCCGCGCTTCATCGAAGCGCATCGGCTTTCGCCGTTCCCAAATCGCAGTACCGACATCGGGGTCGTACTCGACCTCATGATTCACGATCTCGAAATTGTTTTGCATCTCGTTAGGGCGCCTGTCCAGTCGATCGATGCCGTCGGCGTCCCGGTCTTGAGCCGGCGCGAAGACATCGCCAACGCGCGCATCCGTTTCGAGAACGGTTGCGTGGCCAACATCACCTCGAGCCGCATCAGTCCCGAACGGATGCGCAAGATTCGTGTCTTCCAGGAGGACGCGTATCTCTCACTCGATTATCAAAACCAGACCGGCGAAATTTATCGCAAGATCGGCGGCGGGATCGAGCGCGCCGAGGTCGAGATCGAAAAGGAAGAACCGCTCAAGCGCCAGATCCTTTCCTTTATCGAATGCGCGCGGACCGGGGTGCAGCCGAAGGTTTCCGGTTTCGAGGCGACCGCCGCCCTCGAGTTGGCGGTCGAGATCACGAAACGGATTGAGTCGGCCCAATGAGCGCGCCGATGGAATCCTCGGAGGGACGTGCTTCCGCACGTCCTTCCTTGGGTCCCAAGGCCGCGAAACCAGAGACGTGCGGAAGCACGTCCCTCCGAGATGGCGCGTCCATCGATCGGAAACATCCGGTTCATCTTGCTCCAATCACAGCCCCAGATCGGTCGATCATAATCTTCGTTACCGCCTGCACCGCGGAGCGACGGCAGATTCTCGCTTCACCGATAGCGCATGCGGCGATCGTTAGGGCATGGGAACAAGCGTCTGCCTGGCTCGTCGGTCGCTATGTTATTCTACCCGATCACGTCCATTTTTTCTGCGTATCGAACGCGAGGGGCGCGCTGTCGTTGGAACGCTGGATTCGATATTGGAAGTCGCTGGTGACGAAATCACTGGACCAACGCAGCGAGACGGTCTGGCAACGCCATCACTGGGATCGCCAACTTCGTGCCGGCGAAAGCTATGATAACAAGTGGGAATACGTGCGGAGCAACCCCGTCCGCCACGGATTAATGTCAGACGCTGACGCGTGGCCCTATCAAGGCGAACTGAACGAATTACGATGGTGATGCCGAAGCGACGTGCTTCTGCACGTCACGAACTATTGAGGACGCAGCGAAAATGCGAGGACGTGCGGAAGCACGTCCCTCCGAGGCGATGAAGATTTACTTCATCGCCGGCGAAGCGAGCGGCGACAATCATGGCGCAGCGCTCATGCGCTCCCTGCGCCTGTTGCGGCCTGACCTTCAATTGTCAGGCCGGGGCGGTCCGCAGATGAAACAGATCGCCGGCTCGGAATTCAAAGATTGGATCGACCAAGCCGGCGTCGTCGGCCTCTGGGAAGTGGTCAAGCATTACGGTTACTTTCGACAGGAATTTCGGAAAACGCTGCATGAGATCGCGGCCACCGCACCGAATGCGGTCGTGCTGATCGACTTCCCGGGATTCAACCTGCGGCTCGCGCGCGCGTTGCGCGGGACCCGAACGCTTGCGGGCTTGGGCGGCAAGATTATTTACTACATCAGTCCGCAGGTTTGGGCGTGGAATCGCCGGCGCATTCCGCAGATGGCACGCTGGCTCGACCTGATGCTTTGCATTTTTCCTTTCGAAGCCGGGCTCTACGAAAAGTCGGGCCTGCGCACGATCTTCGTTGGTCATCCGATGATCGAGAATCTGGGGGCGAAACGGACCGACGCGCTGCGCGCGCCGTATCTGGTCGGTCTTTTTCCCGGGAGCCGGACGCGCGAGGTGCGCAAGCTGTTGCCGATCCTGGTCGAGGTCATGCGCAAGCTGCACGTGCAGCGACCCGAATTGCATTTCGAGATCGCGGCGGCTTCGGAGGCAATCGCGACCGCGATCCGGCGCGACTTGCAGCCGGTTGTCAATTCGTTAGGGCAAGTCGCGGTTGTCGTCGGCCAGACGGCGCAAACGATGCAACGGAGTGCGGTCGGCGTCGTCGCCTCGGGCACGGCGACGCTGGAAGCGGCTTTTTTTCGACTGCCTTTCGTGCTCGTCTACAAGGTGGCGGCGCTGACCTATCTTGCCGGCCGGATGCTGATTCGGGTAAAACATCTCGGCATGCCTAACGTTCTCGCGGATCGCGAAATTGTCGCGGAGTTCATCCAGGGAAAAGCACAACCGCCCGCGATCGCCGCGGCCGTGCTGACGCTGCTCGATGACCGCGCCCGCCGCGAACGCATGCTCGCCGACTTCGATGCGGTCATCACCAAACTTGGTAAGGGCGGCGCGAACGAAGCGGCGGCCCGCGCCATCCTCGAAGCGGTCAACGAAAAATGAACACGATCGAAGAAAGAATTTCCCGCCTCCACGCCGGCCGCCTGATCGATCTGCATTTCGATCTGCCGCTCATTCTTTTTCTCAGCCGCCCGCGCCGGAACATCATCGCGCCGGATTTGCTCCCGCAGTTTGAGGCGGGCGACATCGGCCTGCTCGGTGTCGCGCTCTATGTCGCGGACCAATATTTGGGTGAACCAGCGCTGCGCGTGGTGCTCGACCAGGTGGCGCTGCTCAAGGCGGAGCTGGAGACGACGCCGCGCCTCGTGCTTTGCCGGACGTTTGCCGAAATTGAGCAGGCCCGGCGGGAAGGACGGATCGCGTTGCTCCTCACGATGGAAGGCGCCGAGCCGCTCGGCGACGATCTAAATCTGCTGCACATTTTTCATGAATTGGGGCTGCGCGCCATTTCACTCACCCATGCGAGAGCCAACGCGGCCGCCGCCGGCGGAATTTTTGCCGCCACCGGCTCACCGGCAACTGGCCTAACGAGCTTCGGCCGCGAGGTCGTACAGGAGTGCGAGCGCCTTGGGATTATGCTCGACCTGGCGCACATCAATCCCACCGGCTTCGAGGAAATTTGCGCGCTGACGAGCAAGCCGTTGATCGTTTCTCACACCAACGCGCGCCATTTTTACGACATCGAACGCAACATCAGTGACGACCAAATCAAGATGATCGGCGCGCGCGGTGGCGTCATCGGAATTAACGCGATCCTGGTCAGCGCGAAGCAGGAGGAGGCAACGCTCGATGGGTATGTCGACCACATCGAGCATGTCGCGAATCTCATCGGGATCGACGGCGTGGCGATCGGCTTCGACTTTTGCGAGCTGCTCCTCGGACTGTTGCCGGCCGCGGAGCGCGATGAACTGGAAGCCAAGCTAACCAAGCCGCATTATCTCCCGGACCTGAGCCATCATGGCCAGGCCCGCAATCTGACGCGGAAATTGATCGAGCGCGGTTTCAGCGATGAACAGATCGAGAAAATTCTCCGCGACAACTGGCTGCGGGTGTTGCGGGAATTCCTCTAGACCCAAGGCCAGCGTTGCTCGGACGGAGGGAAGCGCTTCCGCACGCCCCCGCCTCGAAATCGCCATCCCGGCGGAAGCTTTCTCGGACATTCCGGACGTGCGGAAGCACGTCCCTCCGAAGGCGTTTGGCGAGGTCGGAGAGCCGCATGTATAGTCGCGCCATTCCAGTGGGCGCAGAACCGATCCAGATCCAGAATTTCATCGACGGCCGCTTTGTACCGCCTCTCGGCGGAAAGTACCTCGACAACATCGAGCCC
>DATMNS010000305.1:0-2466 GCA_035568735.1 Chthoniobacterales bacterium
CGGCGGGCCAGACTACCAGCGACGACCCGATCGCCAGGAACAGGTCGCAATGCTGGGCGAGCTCCGTGGCGCGGCGCATCGCGTCTTCCGGCATTGCCTGTCCGAACGAGATGGTGGCGGTCTTGACCGGCTCGTCGCAGAGGGTGCAGTCCGGCGCGCCGCCGATTTCGTCGAAGCGTTGCTTGACCCAGCCGAGATCGTAAGCCTGTCCGCAGCCGATGCAGCGGGCGTAAGTGGTATTGCCGTGGAGCTCGACGACGTGCTCGGCTGCGAAACCCGACCTCTGATGCAAATTGTCGATGTTCTGGGTGACGATGGCCGGAATCTTGCCGGCCCTGTAGAGCGAGGCCAGCGCGCGATGGCCGCGCCCCGGCTTTGCCGCGGCGAATGTCGATTCCATCGCAAAGCGCCGCCGCCATGCCTCGTCCCGGGCGTCAGGATTGGCGACAAACTCGTCGAATGGAATCGGACGGTTGCGGGTCCATAATCCGCCGGGCGAGCGGAAATCGGGAATGCCGCACTCGGTCGAAATGCCCGCGCCCGTGAATGGAACAATGATGGAGGCTTCGGCGATCATGGCGCCAAGCTCCTCCACGCCGCTGCGAAGATCCGGTGCAATCATGGAAATATCCGAACGTCTGGCCGCGCCGGTTATAGCACGGCCGCCCGGAATGCACCTGCGATGCGCGAACGCGGTTGGCAACCACAATCCCGCAACGCCGTGCCCCAATTCGCGCCCCAATCGCGGCCACCAATGCGCGTGAGACACGACTCAAAAAGGGACTGGTATGACCGAACAGCAGCAAAGGACCGCCGGGGAGCGGGAGGAAATCGCAGCACGGGTTGCAAACTTCAGGGCAACGCAGGAAAAATTCGCACGCGAGCGCGAGGAATTTTTTGCCACTACGCTCGACAATGCGCGCCACTCCTCTGAACGCCCTCCGACTGTTTGGGGGCCCGTTGATTCGACAAAGGGCTGTCGAGAAAAAACAGCCGTTGCCGGAACCAAACCACCGAAACCAAGTTTTCCTCTCAAGTGCAGCAACCTCGCAAGAGGTGAAAGCATGAAAGACCCCGTCAGCGTTCTCGGACGCTGGCGGGGTTTTCATTTTTGGCTCGCGGGCTCCTCACATTGCGGCTCAACTCACAAACGGCTGCAACGATTATTTACTTTTTCTCGCGCTCGAGCCGCCCGATCTTCCGATCGAGCAGCCAGACCTCGACATCACAGCCATCTAAAAACTGGCGAGCGGCATCGAGCGCGTCGGCGTCTGTGTCGGCCTCGATGGGTTTGTACGAAGCAACCCGATCGTCTCCATCTATTAGGTAAGCCCGATACGTCGGCATGGTGTCCTTCCCTTCCCCGAGACAACGCATGGGGGAATGGAACTGAAGGAAGGGGGCTATGCAGGAACCGAATGGAACCGGCGCGTGCGGCCGGAAACGGCGCGGAAACCATTGATCGGCAAAACGATTGTAGAAGTACGAGCTTTCTTCGCATTACCTGATGAGTGTTCGCAATGAATTTATCTACCTTGAAGGAACAAGCAGAGCGTTGCCGTCGTCTCGCAAAACACGCCGATTCCTTTACCCAAAGAAGGCTGATGGATCTTGCCTCGGAATACGAGGCCCAAATAGCAAAGCTCGAGCCCGACCTTTCCGCTGCATCCCGCGTTGTGCGGACTGGCCAGCAATGACCGGTCGGCTCGACGGGGCGCCGTTCGACCTTCTCTCAAAGCTTCACATATCGAGACTAGCCGGCGAGGTTGCACAACTGTGCGTGACGATCCGCCGCTAGCTCGCGCAAGCTACTGCACCTGCCCTTCGTTTGCTGCTATTGAGATTTCGAACCCAAGGCCAACTCTTCAATATCTCCAGGGAGACAGGAAACATGCGTTATCTCCACACCATGCTGCGTGTCCGCAACCTCGACAATGCGCTGAAATTCTACCGGGACGCGCTGGGATTGAAGGAAGTCCGCCGCGTCGACAACGACAAGGCGAAATACACGCTGGTGTTCCTGTGCGCCCCCGAAGACGAGGGCCTGCTGAAAGCCGCCAAGGGCCGCGGCGCGCCGCTGGTCGAACTCACCTACAATTGGGAGGAGGAGAAATACGGCGAGGACCGCTATTTCGGCCACCTCGCCTACGAGGTCGACGACATCTACGCGACCTGCGACCGGCTGAAGAAAATGGGCGTCACCATCAACCGCCCGCCGCGCGATGGCCAGATGGCCTTTGTGCGCTCGCCGGATCTGCATTCGATCGAGATTTTGCAGAAGGGCGAGGCGAGGCCGCCGGCCGAACCCTGGGCCTCGATGCCGAACACCGGACACTGGTAGGGCGCTTTCCGAAGTTCCGAAGCCGGAAAGCCGCTTGCCGGATCATCCTTGTTTCCGTTGCTTTGGCGGGAACCCAACCTCGCCTGTTGCGTTCTTGAATCAGTGAAGAATGCATTGGAGGAGAT
>DATMNS010000306.1:0-9254 GCA_035568735.1 Chthoniobacterales bacterium
TAATATTTTTTTTCGCCGGAGTAAAATTAGTATTGCTCTCGTGCAGCCCAACGATTAATCAGCCTCTATGCCCAAATCCACAGCCAAAAAAACGCCCTCGAAACGCAAACCCAACGCAGCTTTTATGAAGCCCGTTCAGCCGGATGAAAAACTCTCCGCGATCGTTGGCTCCAAGCCGCTTCCACGCTCGGAATTGACCAAGAAGCTCTGGGATTACATCAAGAAGAACGGCCTGCAGGACAAAAAGAAAAGGACGCAAATCAACGCCGACGACGCGATGCGTCCGGTCTTCAACGGCAAGAGCCAGGTGAGCATGTTTGAGATGACCAAGCTCGTCTCCGGTCACCTCAAAGGCTAATCGCCTAACGAATCCGTTCGGCTTAACGGCTGTATCGGAGGGACAATATTTGGTCGCCCGCGAGCAGTTGTTCTGCTCGCGGGTGCTCCCCTGTCCCCCGGAGAAACTCGCCTGAACGCAGCGCTTCGCCTTGCGGAGAGTCTTCTCCACGGCGACTGGTTACCGGTGAGAACCGTTCGAGTCGCTTTCCTCGCCGGGGCGCTTTGCGCCTTCGGGCTCGGCACGGCCCGGGCGGAAGTGAACTGGTTGTCCGATTTCGCCAAGGCTCAGCAGGAGGCGAAAGCCAGCCACAAGCTGCTCCTGCTCGACTTCACCGGTTCGGACTGGTGCATCTGGTGTTTGAAGCTGCACCGGGAGGTTTTCTCGCAGGCGGAATTTGAGGAATATGCGCGGAAAAATCTCGTCCTGATGACGGTGGATTTCCCGCACGCCAAGCCGCTGAGCCGTGAGGTGCGGAAGCAGAATTATGAACTCGCGCAGCGTTATCAGGTGGACGGGTTCCCGACGATCGTGGTCTTGAACGGCGATGGTCGGCCGGTCGGCTTGCTCGGTTACATGCCGGGAGGACCGGAGGCTTTCATCAACGAACTGAAGAAGCTGCCGAAGAGTTAGTTGGCCTAACGAATTGCCCGATCAGTTCTGCGGCACGCTGTCCAGCGCTTTTTCGAGGGCATCCGCCAGCTCGCGCCGGGTAAATGGTTTCGGCAACGCCCAGCGGAATCCGTAGGAAAGAAATTGCGAGAGAGCCGCTTCGTCGGAATAACCGCTGCAGATGATCGCATTGACCTCCGGGTCAATGCTCCGCAGGCGCTCAATCGTTTCCACGCCGCCCAGGCCGCCCCGGACCGTGGCGTCGAGGATGACCGCCCGAAAATACTCACCTTTGCGCAGGGCGCGCTCATAAATCCGGACCGCTTCCGAGCCGTCCGGCACCGCGGTTACTTCGTAACCCATCGTCGCGAGCAGTTGCGAGGTCAGTTCCCGGATGGCCGATTCGTCATCCATGACCAGGATTCGCTCGGGACGGCGTTGGAATGAACGGTCGTTAGGCTGGAGCGGATCGTTTACCACCTTGCCGCTCGCCGCCGGGAGGTAAAGCGTAAAAGTAGCGCCGGCCGGCGAGTTGCTTTCGAGGTGGAGGTAGCCGCCATGTTTTTTGATGATCGAATAGCTGATCGACAAACCGAGACCGCTCGAGGAAGCCTTGGTCGTGAAATAAGGATCGAAAATTTTTGCGGCCAGATCGGTCGGCACCCCGGGACCGTGGTCCGCGATGGCGATTTTGACGTAGCGACCGGGCGCCAGGGGCAATCCACTTTTATGGTCGATCTGCACATTCTCAGCGCAGACGTTGACCGAGCCGCCATTGGGCATGGCTTCACGCGCATTGATCATCAAGGCGTTGATGACTTGCTCCACCTGACCAGCGTCGATTTCCGCCTTGCCGAGATGATCCTCAATCTCGATCGCGGCGCGCAGATTGGATCCGTGTAAGGAAAATTCCGCCGCGTGCTTCAATAATTCCGAGACCGAGGCGACTTTTTTCAGAGGTGCGCCGCCTTTGGAAAAGGTGAGCAACTGGTTGGAAAGGCGAGCCGCATGTTGGGCCGCTTGCCCCGCCTTGGCGAGGAAGGAGAGGAGGTTGCCACTCTGGGCCGGGGCGTCGAGTTGGGCGAGCCCGATGTTGCCCGAGATGACGGTGAGAATGTTGTTCAAGTCGTGCGCGATTCCGCCGGCGAGCGTGCCTAACGACTCGAGCTTGCTCGTTGTCAGCCGCTCGTCGTCCGCCCGCCTGCGTTCGGTGATATCGCGGAAAAAGACGGAGATCCCGCCGCCGCTCGGATAGGAATGCACCTCGAACCAGATCTTCCCTTTACTGTCGAGCGCTTCAAATTCGATCGCCTTCTGCTCGCTCATTACCTTGCGATAATTCAGCTCAAAAATCGTGCCGGTGAGGTTCGGAAACTTGGCCCAGATGTTCTGCCCGATGAGCGACTCGCGTCCGGCATCGAGCATGACCTCCGCTTCCGCGTTCAGGTGGGTAAAGTTCCAATTCGGATCGAGCGCAAAGAACCCGTCGCTCGTTTTCTCCAGAATGTCACTCATGCGCTGGGCTGATTCCTGGAGTGCGACCCGGGCTTGATTGCGTTCCTCAAGCTCGCGGATGTGGCGCTCCGCGACGGAGAGCCGCACGCCCAAACGGCGGGCATCGAGTGGTTTCGTGAGATAGTCATTCGCGCCCGCGGCGAGCGCCTGCTCGAGATCGTCGGTGTCGGAACGCGCGGTCACGAGCAGGATGTACCTCTCGTCGCCATTCCGCCGCGCCCGCAAGTCGCGGCAAAGCTCGACGCCGCTTTTGCCGGGCAACATCCAATCCAAAATCAAAAACGGGAAACTTTCTTTCGCGATTTCCAGTTCCGCTTCCTCGGCGCTGGCACAGGCGACTACTTCGTGCCCGCGGGCTTCGATCAGCCGGCGCAGATTGCGCCGGCTGTCGGGATGGTCCTCAATTAGAAGAATTCTCATGGCCAGTTTAAAATTTTTCTTGCTCCCCAGACCTCTCGTGCGGCCCTGCCGTGTTGGATCGGGAGAGCGGCTCGCCTGCAACCTCGTTATGAGCAGGATGACTGCCAAGGCCGCGGCAAGTATTGTTAAAGATACCCCTCCTCGGCGGCGGTTACATCCGTTACGCCCAGGAGGCCCGTTCCCTTGCGTTGATTTGCTCGTCTGGTAGATACAGCGCAAATCTTTATTTGTGAAATTGCCGCCGATCATCCCGAGCCCGTTTCTGGCTATGGCCCTCTCACTGTTCCTCGGCCTCGCCGAATCGCCCGCTGCGCCAAATTCGCCCGTGCCTGAGAGCGAGAGAGCGGTCGGCCCGGCTGCGACGGCGGCGGCAACACCGGCATTAAGTTACAGCGCCGTGCATGTAAATGGGCCCTTCATTGCGATGACGTTTGACGACGGCCCGAGCGCAAAGCTCACGCCTGAATTGCTCGACATCCTTGCTCAACATCACATTCACGCGACTTTCTTCGTGATCGGCAAGAATGTGGTTGACCACCCCGAAATCCTGCAGCGCGCCGCGCGCGAGGGGCATGAGATTGGCAATCACAGCTGGTCACACCCCGCTTTTGCCAAGATGCGGGATGAAAGCGTGCGGGCTGAGTTGCAAAAAACGGACGATGCAATCCGGGCCGCGATCGGCGCCCGGCCCGTCCTGATGCGACCGCCCTACGGCTCGATTACCGCGCGGCAGAAGCACTGGATCAATGCGGAGTTCGGTTATCGCATCATTCTTTGGGACGTTGATCCGCTCGACTGGAAACGACCGGGTGCGGCGGTGGTCACGAGTCGCATCGTTAGGGAAACACGTTCCGGGTCGATCATTCTTTCCCACGATATTCATCCGGGCACGATCCAGGCGATGCCGGCCGCGTTCGATCAACTCCAGGCGAAAGGGTTCAAATTCGTTACTGTGTCCGAGTTAATTGCGATGGGGAAACCGATGGCGCCGAAACAAACCGGTGAAGAGGGCGCGCCGCCCAGTCCTTCCCCAGGCGGCAGTCCGGCGGCGACCCCGGTTCCGATTGCCACCCCCGGCGCTGGCCTAACGACTCCGTAGAGCGCCGGCATGGTTGCCGACCTTTATCTCCAGTTTCGCAGTCGCACGGAGGCGGCCCTCTCCGGATTGCTCAAGCTGGCGGCCGACATGCAGCGCGATCCGGCCATGCTCGATACCCTGCAGAACATGCACAAAGACATCCGCGAGCCTCTGCTTTTCGTCGTCGTCGGGGAAGTCAAAGCGGGCAAATCATCCCTGCTCAACGCGCTCTTTGGCCAGGAATTCTGCAAGGTCGACGTGCTACCCGCGACCGACCGCATCTACATCTTCAAGCACGGATCGCGCGAGCAAAGCGTCGATGTCTCCGGACAGGTGACGGAGCGCTATCAGCCGATCGCGTTTCTCGAGGACTTCAACATCGTCGATACGCCGGGCACGAACACGATGGTGGCCGAGCACCAGACGATCACGGAAAATTTCATCCCCCGTGCCGACCTCGTCCTCTTCGTTTTTTCGGTGGTCAATCCATGGGGGGCCTCCGCCTGGGAGTTGCTTCGGTTCGTCAACCAAAAATGGCTCAAGAACATCGTCTTCGTCCTGCAGCAGGCCGATCTGCGCGACCCGCGCGAGGTCGAGGTGATCGAGCAGCATCTGCGGGAAACCGCCAGCCAAAAGCTCGGCTTCGCGCCTTCAATCTTCGCGGTTTCCGCGCGGAAAGCGTTCCTCGCCCGCACTTCCGGGGTCGATAAGGAACGGCTTTGGGAGGAGAGCCGCTTCGCTCCCCTGGAAAAGCACATCAACCTGATGGTCGATGCATCCAAACACGGCCTGCCCAAGTTGATCACCGCCTGCCAGACTGCGACCGTCATCCTCAGCGACAGCGCCATGAGGGTGCGTGCCATTCTCGAGACGATCGTGCGCGACGAAACCCAGCTCGGCCGCCTGGACGGAATTCTCGAGACGCGGAAAGAGCAAACTTTGCGACAAGTGGGCGGCTTCCTTCGCGGGATCGAGCAGGCGTGCCGTCGCTGTGAAACCGAAGGGCAGGAATTGCTCGAGCACAATCTCTCCTTCTGGCGCACCTGGCGGCTCGTTTTCGGCAAAGCGCAGTGGCAGGAAAAATTTCAGGTCGACCTCGAAAACAAGATGCGGGAGCTGATTCAACCGCAGGTCGAGAACGCGCTGCAACTCCTCGAGACCGATCTGCGCAGCCTCTGGCCACAGTTGCAGGACACGATGGAGAATCAGTTCAAAGGCGGCGCGCGCGTGCAGCTCAGCCAGACGATCCCGGATTTTGCGCGGCAGCGGCGCGAGCTCTTGCAATCGATCGAGCTTACGCTCGTGGAACGGATCGCCGGGCGCGGCATGGAAGCGCAGCTCGAGCGCATGTTCCGCGAAACGGCCAACTGGTTGCGCGTGCCCGCCGGGGTCGCCGCCGCCGGCGGCATCGTTACCCTGATTGCGGCGATGAGCAGCGCCGCGGTCGCCGATGTAACGGGAATTGTGGCCGCGTCTGCCTTCGTCGCCGGGACTCTCGTCGCCTTCGGACGGCGCCGCAAAATTCTCTCTGAATATCACCGGCAAATGGAATCGAAACGCGAGGAGTTGATCGCTGCGATCGAGCAACAATTGCAGCACGCGATCGATCTCTTCTACGGGGAGATCGGTTCGGCCTTTCAGCCGCTCCGCGCTTTCTGCGCAGCTGAACGAAAACGCTACGACCCGCTCCTGAATCGCGTGCGGGAAATCGAGAAGAGCCTCGCGGAATTAATCGCTGACCTGGGGCGAAGCAGATAAAACGTGGTGCGACCGAACCTCCGTTGTCGCCGGGGTCGCTGACCCCGGTCTTTGGTTCGAGAGCGCGTGGCGCCGGCTGCGGTCACCGATCCCGGCTACGAGAAGAACGAGCGTCGGCCCTACTTCTTGGCTTTTGTTTTGGTCGAGTATTGCTCGGCCAGGCGCTGCTCGGTCTGGCGGCGGGCGATGACGAAGTTGTTGTTGTCGCCGTAGTTCCGCCACGGACCGGGCGGCACGTCGCGCACCTCCACAAATTGCCAATCGGTTAACGACGTTGGCCCGAGGCCGAGATAATCGCGCACCGCCGGCGACACATCCAGCCCGGCGCCATGGTTCAGATTCATCCTGGGCCGGTCGTTCCGGAAAACATACTGGTAATGGTCGGTCCGGAAGGGCCCGCAATCCTCCCATTGTGCGTAGCAGACCCGGTTGCCGCGGCGGATCGCAATCCACCGATCTTTGCAGACCGAATGGCCCTGTTGCACGAAGGCCTGCCGGAACCACGGCACGACGAGCGGTGCTTCCGGTTTGAACTGCCCGTGAGTGACATCGTTATAGGGCAGCGCGCAGTAAAACGGGTTCTGCCGCGGTACGAAACTGATCGGAATGTAATCGTGCCGGCGCGACGGGTCAGGGTTGTCGTAGCCGCCATAATTGCGAGCCCAATCCGCGTCCCATGAGCTTTTGTGATTCGGCACCGGGTTATTCGCGGTCGGCATTTCGCCGATCCAGAAAATGGTTGTAACGATGTCGGTCTTCCACGGGTAGCGGGAGGTCGAGAAGCGCGAGGTCGTCGGCACGAAAACCTGCGGCTCAACTTTGAGGAGCGCTTGGGCGCGCAATTTCATCGCGTATTTAGCGAAATCAGCGCTGCTTTCGTAAGGCGACTGCGCCCACGCCATTGTCGCGGTCGCCGGGCCACAGGCGGCCAGCGTCATCAGCATGAGTGTTTGTTTCGCCAGCATCGCCACGTTTCTTCTAGTCAGATTGGCCGCACAGGCAAGGCCCGTTTCATAATCCCCTCTTAGCAGAATCCATTCCAAAAACGCTCAACCGCGGCTCAGCAAGGTGTCCCGCCGGAAAACGTCGTCCCTCATTACGGGATAATTCATCGTATAATGCAAGCCTCGACTTTCCTTTCGGCTGAGCGCGGAATCGACGATCAGGGCGGCGACGGTGGCGAGATTGCGCAATTCGAGGAGGTCGACCGAGATACGGAAGTTCCAGTAAAACTCCTGGATCTCGCGCCGTAGATTGCGCAGACGGGCGCTTGCCCGCTGCAGCCGTTTGTCCGTGCGCACGATGCCGACGTAGTCCCACATCAGACGCCGGATCTCGTCCCAGTTGTGGTAGATCACGACCAGCTCGTCCACATCCTGGACGTCGCCCGATTGCCATTCCGGCAGTGAAACCGATCCGGCCGGGTGGGCCGGCGGGCGGCTGCGGACCAGCGCCTCACAAGCGCGATGTGCGATAACCAGCCCTTCGAGTAACGAATTGCTCGCCAGGCGGTTGGCGCCGTGTAATCCGGTGCACGCCACTTCGCCGATCGCCGACAATCCAGGCAAACTGGTCGCGCCGTCCATATTCGTTTTGATCCCGCCACATTGGTAATGCGCGGCAGGCACGACCGGGATCGGCTCCTTCGCCATGTCGATGCCGTGACGCAAGCAGGTCTCATGAATATGCGGGAAGCGCTCCTGCAAAAACTCGGGTGTCTGATGGGTAATATCAAGATAGACGCACTGCGCGCCTGAGCGTTTCATCTCGGCGTCGATCGCCCGGGCGACCACGTCGCGCGGCGCCAGCGACCCCCGTGGATGCACCCGAGCCACGAAATCCTCGCCTTTGCCGTTGCGCAAGATTCCGCCTTCTCCGCGCACCGCCTCGGAAATCAAAAACGACGTTGCCTGAGGGTGGAAAAGGCAGGTCGGATGAAACTGGATGAATTCCATGTTGGCGATGACCGCACCAGCCCGCCAGGCCATCGCCACTCCGTCCCCGGTCGCGATTGCTGGGTTGGTTGTGTAGAGATACACTTTTCCGCAGCCTCCCGTCGCCAGCAGCAGGCGATCGGTTCGGATGGTCTCCACCTTGCCGGAAATTTCGTCGAGCACATAGACGCCGAGACAGTGATCTTCGGTCGCAAAGCCGAGTTTGGCGGCGGTGATCAAGTCGACCGCCATGTGGTTTTCGAGCAGCTCGATGTTAGGCGATTGCTGCGCCGCGCGGAGCAGGGTCGTCTCAATCTCGAAGCCGGTGAGATCGTGGACGTGGAGGACGCGTCGTTTTGAATGCCCGCCCTCCCGGGCGAGGTCGAGTTCGCGATGACCCGCGACGTCTCGCTCATCGAAATGCAGCCCGAGTTCCATCAGCTCGCGAACCCGCTCCGGGCCTTCCTTGACCACTGTCTCGACCGCCGCCGGATCGCACAAACCCGCGCCCGCCTCGAGCGTGTCGCGAATGTGCAACTCGAAGGAATCCTCCCCGCTCGTGACACAGGCGACCCCTCCTTGCGCCCAGGCGGTGTTCGAGTCCACGCCTTTGCGTTTCGTGATGATCGCCACGCGGCCGTGCCTGGCCGCCTTGATCGCAAACGTGAGGCCGGCAATTCCGCTGCCGATGACGACAAAATCGAATTCCCTCATCCGAGCAGAATGTTGTCGATCAAGCGCGTCCTGCCAAAAAACACCGCGACGGCGAGGAGCGAGCGCGGTTTGATCGTGAGCCGCGGCTGCAGATCATCGGCGCTTACGATCTCCGCATAATCGATCCGGGCGAGGGGTGCCGATTCGATTTTCGTCCGCACAGTCGTGAGAATGCTGGCAGAAGAATTCTCCCGGGAATGCGCCGCCTCCAGCAAAGCCGCCCGGAGAATCGGCGCCTGCGCGCGTTCCTCCGCATTGAGATACTGATTGCGCGAGCTGAAGGCGAGGCCGTCCGGTTCCCGAATCGTTGGGCCAGCGATGATCTCGACCGGAAAATTGAGATCGCGCACGAGGCGGCGAACGATGGCGAGCTGCTGAAAATCCTTTTCTCCAAAAACCGCGGCGTGCGGCTCGAGGAGATGGAACAATTTTGTCACCACGGTACAGACGCCGCGAAAGTGGCCGGGCCGGGAGGCGCCGCAGAGCTTCTCCGACAGGATCGTTTCCTCGACATGGGTTGAACGATCATCGGCATACATCTCGTTAGGCGCAGGGCGAAAGAGAACGTCCACGCCCTCGGCCCGACAGGTCTCTGCGTCCGCCGATTCCGGCCGCGGGTAACGCGAAAAATCCGCGCCCGGTTCGAATTGCAGCGGGTTCACGAAGATACTGACCGCCACTTCGCCAGCGGTGCCGGCACGTTGCCGTGCCAGTCGAATGAGCGAGATGTGTCCGGCGTGCAAAGCGCCCATCGTCGGAACCAAAATCCGGCGTCTGTTTTGGTGGCGGGGGTGCGCGCGCAGTTTTGCCACGGTGGAAAAGATTTTCATCTTCGCCGGGGACGTTCCAACCAAATCGCCTGCCGGGCAAAACGAAAGCGACGATG
>DATMNS010000307.1:0-5768 GCA_035568735.1 Chthoniobacterales bacterium
GCCGGGTGATCGTTAGGCACGCCCGGAAACAACCGGCGCATCACTGGGCACAGACCGCGCGCCAGTTTTTGAATGAGCCCGGCGCGTTCCGCCAGTCGCATCACGCCCAACCAGAGCGCCATAATTCCGATCAAACCGAGCGCGATCGTCACCGCCGTCTTCGCCCCATCGAACGCGCCGTCGGTCACCTCCTTGAGATGACCCGTCGCGCCGCCCAGCGTGACCGCGAGGAGAATGAGGGCGAGCCAGATGTAGTTGAGCACGCCTAATCTCTAACAGAGGAGAAGGCCGGGGAAAACGTTCAACGTCCAAAGAAGGAAGAATGGCCCGCAGGCTTGCTCTTCATTGAAGCGTTGGACGTTGAACGTTTATCCCTTCAACAAAGAAGCCGCATGTTTGAGCGCCGATTCGCTCTTGCCGCCCAGCATCCGCGCGATTTCCTCCTGACGCGCCTTTCCTTTCACCGCGCGCAATTCCGAGAAAGTCCGGCCGTGGGTCACCGCTTTCGTCACCACGAAATGGGTTTGCGCCGCGCCCGCCACCTGCGGCAGATGCGTGATACAAAGCACCTGGTGTTTCTCCGCCAGCGCTCGCATTTTCGCCCCGACCGCGTGCGCGATCTCGCCGCCGACGTTGGCATCGATCTCATCAAAGACGAGCAACGGAATCGCATCCTGCATCGCGAGCGCGGACTTGATTGCCAGCATCAAACGCGAGATCTCGCCGCTCGAAGCAATCAAGCGCAGCGGCTTGAGCGGCTCGCCCGGATTCGGCGAGAAAATCAGCTCGAGCGCATCGGTGCCGTTGAGCCGCGGCTCGTCGTAAGGCGTGAGCCGGGCTTCGAATCCCGACTGCCGGAATCCGAGGTCCGCCAGATTGCGCCGAACGTTTTCGGCCAGCCTCGGCGCGGCCTTCGCCCGGGCCTTGCGCAGAGCCTCGGCCGCCCGCGCGAGCGCCGCCCACGCCTCCCTGATCTCTTCCGCCAATCGCTCCAGCTCCGCGTCGCGCCCCTCGATCTTGCGCATCCGCTCCGCCGCCCGCTCACCGAAAGCAATCACTTCCGGAATCGAGCCGCCATATTTTCGCTTCAGCGATTCGAGCAGGGTGACCCGCTGTTCGAGTTGCGCGAGCTGCCCCGGGTCGAGGTCGAGGCGTTCGGCATAACGATCGAGGGTGCGCGCGATTTCGGTCAACTCGATGATCGCCGCGGCATGAGCCTGGGAACTTTCGGTCAGGCCGTGATCGATTTTTTCCAGTTCGCGCAAAAGGCGCTGGGTTTCCGCGAGCCGACTCAGCACGGCGTTATCTGACTCCGAGAGTTGTCGTGAAACCGCGGTCGCCAACTCGATCAGGCGACGGCTATTGCTCGCCAGCTTGTAGCGCGCAACCATTCCCTCCTCTTCGTTAGGCTGAAGTTTTGCCGAGGTAATCTCGGTCACCTGATGGCGGAGCAGGTCAAGCTCCTGTTCGCGCGCCGATTCCGCCGTGCGGAGCGATTGTTCCTCGGCCACGAGCGCCTGCCGGCGGCGAAAACACTGCTGGTATTCCTGCCGGGCGAGCTCGGCATGCGCGAAAGCGTCGAGCAAGGCCAGCTGACGCTCCGGCGAGAGAAGCGACTGGTGATCGTGCGGGCCGTGTAAATCCACCAGCTCGTCACCAATTGTTTTCAGGAGGGCGAGGGTCGTTGGCGAGCCGTTGACAAACTGCCGGTTGCTTCCGCCTAGCGAGAAGCTGCGTTTCACGATCAATTCGCCCGCGCACGGTTCGATCCCGGATTCCTCGAGCCGGGTGTTGAGGGCGCCGAAATCTTCGCCGACGAAAACCGCCTCCACCGTGCACGCTTCGGCGCCGGTGCGGATGAGCGCTTTGTCCGCCCGTTCGCCGAGGAGCAACTGCAGCGCGCCGATGATGATCGATTTGCCGGCGCCGGTTTCGCCGGTGATCGCAGTGAAGCCCGGCGTCAATTCCCACTCCAGATCCTCGACCAGCGCAAGGTTCTTGATCCGGAGCAAACTCAGCAAAGGCATTCGGAGAGTTGAGAGTTGAGGGTTGAGAGTTGAGAGATAGCCTCTGAACGCCTCCGACTCTCAACTCGCAACTCTCAACTCTCAACTGACTCTCACCTTTCTCGGGACCGGCACTTCGCAAGGCGTCCCGATGATTCGTTGCGACTGCGCCGTCTGCCGCTCGAGCGATCCGCGCGACAACCGCACCCGCGCCTCGATTTATTTGCAAACACCGGAATGCGCCTTCGTGGTCGACACCGGGACGGATTTCCGCGCCCAATGTCTGCGCGAAAACATCCGGCGGGTCGATGCCGTCGTCATGACGCACGCCCACACCGACCACGTGATGGGCTTCGATGACCTGCGGCGTTTCGCCGCGCCGCGCGGCGGCCGCATGCCGGTCTACGCTTCGGCCGAAACGATGGCCGACCTCGAGCGCGTTTACGAGTTTGCTTTCAAGACGGCGCACCCCTCGCCCGGCTACCTGAAACCGGAGCCGCATATTATTAGCGGTCCGTTTTCGTTAGGCGAAACGACCATCACGCCGCTCCCGGTACCACACGGCAGCTCCGAAACCTACGGCTACCTCTTCTCCCGCCACGGGCGCAGGTTGCTCGCCTACCTGAGCGATTGTAGCGCGGTGCCGGACGAGATCGCGCGCCAGATCGCAGGCGTACAATTGCTCGTGATCGATGCTCTGCGCCACAAACCCCATCCGACCCATCTCAGCATCGCCCAGGCTCTGGAGGTTGCGCAGCGCGTGCAACCAGCCCGCACCCTTTTCACTCACATCTGCCACGAGTTGCCGCAGGCCGCGGAAGCGGAACTGCCGCCCCCGACCGGCATCGCCTACGATGGACTGAAGATCGACTTCCCGGAATGAGGAGTCTGCTCTGCGCAATCATTGTCTGCTCGTTAGGCATGCGCGTCGCGGCCGCCGAGAGCGGAGCGAATCTCGCGTCGGCCACGATTGTGATCTACAACCCGGCGGCGCCGGAGTCGGCCGGCCTGGCCCGCTTTTACGCGCAGGCGCGACAAATTCCCAGCGATCATCTAATCGGCCTCGAATGTTCGACCAACGAGGAAATCAGCCGCCAGCAATACGACGAGACGATCGCCGAACCACTCCGGAAGATTTTCGCGCAACGAAAATGGTGGACGCTGCGCACCAACGCCGACCAGCGCATCGCCGTGACCGCGAACAGCATCAGGTTTGTCGCGCTGGTGCGCGGCATGCCGCTTAAGATTCGCTCGACCGTCGGTTATCCCGGCGACCAGAAAGAAAACAACCCGATCGGCGAACAGAACCAGGCCTCGGTCGATTCGGAACTCGCGACCCTTGGCTTCTTTTCGCGCCGGATCTCGGGCGCGGCCATCAATCCCTACTTTCAGAATTTTCGCCCGGTCACGGAACTCGAGGGATCACCCATGATGCTGGTCTGCCGGCTCGATGCGCCGACGGCCGAGATCGTTAGGCGAATGATCACCGATGCAGTCGAGACCGAGAAGTCCGGGCTTTGGGGACGCGCCTACGTCGATGGCGCGGACCACAGCGCCGGGGGGTTGGCCGAAGGCGATCAATGGCTGACCGCGATCGTCAAGGATCTGCGCCGCGTCGGTATCCCGGTGGTCTACGACACTGAGCCCACGCTTTTCCCGTCGGGCTTCCCGATGAGCGACTGTGCGCTTTATTACGGCTGGTACGCGGGCGACGTCACGGGACCGTTCAACGATCCGGGTTTCGTCTTCCCCCGCGGCGCGGTCGCGGTGCACATCCATTCTTTTAGTGCGAGCACGCTGCGCTCGGTGAGCGCCGGCTGGGTCGGGCCGCTTCTGAGCAAGGGCGCCGCCGTGTCGTTAGGCAACGTCTACGAGCCGTATCTGCAATTGACCGCGCACCTCGACATTTTTAACGACCGCCTCCTGCACGGTTTTACCTTTGCCGAAAGCGCCTACATGTCGATCCGGGTGCTTTCGTGGATGGGCGTGGCGGTGGGGGACCCGCTCTACCGGCCTTATGCCTCCTGGTTGCAACTGGACGCGAAACGCGACAACCGGAAGAAGAGCGACTGGCGGATGTATCACGACTTCGCGGTCAAGAATAGCCAGCGCGAGCCGGCGGATTACCGGGCCACGGCGCGCGCCGCTGCTTCCCGCGCGGACAACGGGCCGTTGATTGAAGATCTCGGTTTGATGGAAAAAGAGGACGGTCATTTCGCCGCCGCGGTGAGCTACCTGCAACAGGCGCGCTCCCTCTACACGAAGCCCGATGACATTCTGCGCACCGTCCTGGAGCAAGCCGATGCGTTGATCAAGTCGGGCGATAGGAAGGCGGCGCTGGCCCTGGTGCGCAGCGTCGCGCAACTGGTGCCGGATGCATCGGCGACGGCCCTGCTGCGCAAGATCGAGCAGCAACTCAATCCGCCGTCGCTCGCTCCGACGCCATCCCCTTCGCCCCTGTAGCCGTCGCCCTGTGGGCGACCCGGGGAAAAACATCGCGACGGCTAATCACGGTCGCTCTCGCGCTTGGCAGAGCGAAGCGTCTACAATCCTACGGTTGTGGCGGGTTCGGACGCTTGGGTTCGGTCCGGCGCGATTCGAGGCGAAAAATCGTTTCGCCTTCCTTCATCAACTCGAGACTGTCGCGCGCGATGGTTTCGAGATAAGTCGGATCCGATTTCAGCAGTGTCACCTGCTTCGTCTGGCGCGCGAGGAGCGTTTGCTGGTCGGTCAGTTGCGCCTGGAGCTGGTCGATCTCCGCGCGATTTTGATTCAGCTTTTTGTAAGGCGGCAGAAAAAAGCTGACGATGAGCAGCCATACGGCAATAAAAAGAAGCACGCGCAGGACGTGGTTCATCCGTTGCCAGATGGTGGCCTCGCGCCGTGCGCGAAAATCGCCGTAACCGGTGGCGTCCACTAGCGCATCTTACCTCCGAAGACCGCCTTGTCACCCAATTCCTCCGCGATGCGCAGCAGTTGGTTGTACTTCGCCACCCGGTCGGTTCGGCAAAGCGAGCCGGTCTTGATCTGCCCGGCGTTGGTCGCGACCGCGATGTCGGCGATGGTGGTGTCCTCCGTCTCGCCGGAACGATGACTGATGACCGCCGTGTAATCGTTTTGCTTCGCGAGATCAATCGTCGCGAAGGTCTCGGTCAGCGTGCCGATCTGATTCACTTTCACGAGAATGGAATTGGCCACTCCGAGGTCGATGCCTTTGCGCAGGAACTGCACGTTGGTCACGAACAAATCGTCGCCGACCAGTTGCACCTCGGCGCCGAGGCGGTCGGTCAGTTTTTTCCAGCCGTCCCAATCGTTCTCCGCGCAGCCGTCCTCGATCGAGATGATGGGAAAGCGCGCGCAAAGCGAGGCGTAGTAATCGACCAGTTCGGCGGCCGTCCGCTTGGAACCGTCGGATTTCTTGAAGACGTAAGCGTTCTGTTCCTGGTCGAAAAACTCCGAGGAGGCGGGATCCAGCGCGATGAAAATTTGTTCGCCTAACGAGTAGCCGGCTTGCTCGACCGCGGCCGCGATCGACTCGAGCGCGTCCTCGACCGACTTGAGGTTAGGCGCGAAACCGCCTTCGTCGCCAATTGCCGTCGAGAGGCCGCGGTCGTGCAGGACCTTCTTGAGCGCATGAAAAACTTCCGCGCCGTAACGGAGCGCCTCGGGAAAAGTGGGCGCGCCTTTCGGCATGATCATGAATTCCTGGAAATCAATCGGCGCATCGGAGTGCGCGCCGCCGTTGAGGATGTTCATCATCGG
>DATMNS010000308.1:0-6884 GCA_035568735.1 Chthoniobacterales bacterium
GAGCTAATTTTAGAATCGGTTCGTGGGGAGCGGGGAGAGGGGCACCCCGAGAATGAAGGGAGCGCCCGACGCACCGCGGCGAGCGGGGCCCGGGCAATCGAAACCCAGTTCGAAGGAGAGAGCGCCCTGGTGGAACAACAGGCGCCGAGCAAGGGGGGACTGACCCATCGCACCCGCGTCGCCCACAGGGCGACGGCTACAGGGGCGGGTGGAACGCGCGAGGAAGGCATTCAACCGCGCAGTTGTAGCCGCTTCGCTGTGCGAAGCGTGGGTATGTGTGTGGAGACCAGAACGCGCGTCGCTATATCATTCTCGGATGCCAGGAGAGCATGAAAACGAGGATGAAGATCGCGAACCCGATGCCGATGAGCAGCTGCGCCAGGCAGAAGATGTTGAGGAGCCGATAGAGAAAAGGGGTTTGCCAAATCCAGTAAGCGATGACGCTCAGAATGGCGAGAGGTTCGAAGATGGCCAGGATGAGATTAACGATATTGGGATCGTCGAGGCTGTAACGAGCGGTCAACCAGCCACCGGTCATAAGGTGGGCGTAGACGGCGGCGGCCGCGATCAAATGAATCACGGAAGCTGACGCAGCTTTCAGCGGTCTCGACATCGAGTTTACTTGCCGTCGAGCGCTCGACGCATCGCGACGAGCGGCGCGGGGCGATCGAACCAAAGCTCGAAGGCGAGCGCGCCCTGGTGCAGCAACATCGTCAAGCCATTGGCCCCGCGCGCCCCGGCCTCGGCCGCGGCCGCGAGGAGTCGCGTCGGCGTTTTCTTGTAGAGGAGATCGTAAACCATCAGGTGCGGCGCGATCAGGCCGTGCGGCAGAGGCGATGGATCGGATTGTTGCAGGCCGATCGTGGTCGCGTTGACGACCAAATCGGTGCGGCCGAGTTGCCGGCGGAGCGATGGATCGTCCCAGCGGATCGCTTCGAGGCGCGCTTCGGGGCCGAGCACGCGCGGCCCGCTGAAGTAGCCGGCCAGCGCGTGGGCCAGCGCCTGCGCTTTGTCGAACGTGCGGTTCACGAGCACTAGACGCTCGCAATTTTCCAGCGCGCATTGGAAAGCAATGGCGCGGCCCGCTCCCCCACCCGCGCCGAGCAGGAGCACCCGCAGGTCGCGCAGGTCGACCGAAAATTCCTCCCGGATGGCACGCTCGAACCCGGGCCCGTCGGTGTTTTTGCCTAACGACTTCCCGCCGCGGAAGATGATGGTGTTGATGGCGCCGATTTTCTTGGCGCGCTCGTCCGCCTCGTCGACGAGCGCGAGCGCCGCGATCTTGTGCGGCACGGTGAGGTTAAGGCCGACGAAGTCGAGCTCGCGCAGGAGACGGAGTGCGGACTCCAGTTCGTCCGGCGCGATTTCGAAGGGCGCATATTGCAGGTCGAGGCCACTCTCCTCCAACGCGGCGTTTTGCATTGCCGGCGAAAACGAATGCACTACCGGATTACCCACAACGCCGAGGCGGATGGGCGGCGAGAGGTCGCGCGTTTTTTTCTTCCAGTCGCGCAGATCGGCCAGGGTGTAGATGGTGTTCATGCGCGGGCGGAACGGGAGTTTACAGACGATGCCATGGGGTCCCTCGACCCCGAATCTTTGCGGGGCTCGGGATGACAAGCGGGCGCGCTGTAGTTATCGTCGCGCCACCGCATGTCTGATCCCGCGAACGAGAATTCCGCCCCTTCCGATTTCATCCGCGATATCGTCGCAGAAGATGTGCGGAGCGGAAAGTACACGAATATCCACACCCGCTTCCCACCGGAGCCTAACGGCTATCTGCACATCGGCCATACCAAGGCGATCTGCCTCAACTTCGGCATCGCGCACGAGTTCGGCGGGATCTGCAACGTGCGGATGGACGACACCAACCCGGAGAAGGAGGAAACGGAATACGTCGATTCCATCATGGCCGACATCCATTGGCTGATCGACGGCTGGGCGGAGAAGAATCTCGGACTGAAGCAGAAGTCAGAGAATCGAAGCGCTCCCTTTTTCGCGTCCGACTACTTCGAACAGATCTACGCGTTTGCCGTGCAGCTCGTGCGCAAGGGCAAGGCCTACGTTTGCGACCTGTCGGCGGAACAGACCGACGAATACCGGCGGCTCGGCAAGGAGAGTCCGGACCGCGATCGCATCGTGGCGGAGAATCTCGATCTCCTCGCCCGGATGAAAGCGGGCGAATTCCCCGATGGCGCGCGCACTTTGCGGGCGAAGATCGACATGCAGGCGCCTAACATGTGGCTGCGCGATCCGGTGCTCTATCGCATCCGGCACGCGGCGCATCATCACACCGGCGACGCGTGGTCCATCTATCCACTCTACGATTTCGCGCATTGCCTGAGCGATTACATCGAGGGGATCACCCACTCGGTTTGCACGCTCGAATTCGAGGTCCACCGGCCACTTTACGATTGGCTGCTCGAGGCGCTCGATCTGCCGCGGCCGTTGCCGCACCAATATGAATTCGCGCGCCTCAACCTCACCTACACGGTGATGAGCAAGCGCAAACTCAAACAGTTGGTCGACGACGGGCTGGTCAAGGGCTGGGACGATCCCCGCCTGCCGACGATCTCCGGGATGCGCCGCCGCGGGGTGACGGCGAGCGTGCTGCGCGATTTCGCCTACCGAATCGGCATTACAAAGTATCCGTCGATGACGGAGGTGGACGCGCTCGAGTATGCGATGCGCGACGAGTTCAACCGGACGGCGTTGCGCCGGCTCGCGGTGCTGCATCCGCTCAAGGTCGTGATCACCAATTATCCCGAGGGAAAAACCGAGGAGCTGGAAGCGGTGAACAACCCGGAAGATCCCGGCGCCGGCACGCGCAAGGTGCCGTTCAGCCGCGAGCTTTACATCGAAAGCGCCGACTTCATGGAGACGCCGCCGCCCAAATATTTCCGGCTCAAGCCGGGCGGCGAAGTGCGTTTGAAGTATGCCTACATCATCAAGTGCGACGAGGTGATCAAGGATTCGTCAGGCCAGGTCACGGAGCTGCGCTGCACGGCCGATCTGGAGAGTAAATCGGGCGGGGCGACTTCGAACCGCAAGATCAAGGGCACAATCCACTGGGTGAGCGCGGCGCACGCGATCGCTGCGGAGGTGAGGCTTTACGACCGGCTCTTTACCGTGCCGGAACCGGACGCTGAGGGTGACTTCAAATCGTTCATCAATCCGCATTCACTCGAAGTGGTGACGGCAAAGTGCGAGCCGTCGTTAGGCGAGGCAAAGGCGGAGCGGCGTTATCAATTCGAAAGGCTCGGCTATTTCGCGCTCGATCCGGATTCACGGCCCGGCCGTCTCGTTTTCAATCGCACGATCACGCTGCGCGACACCTGGGCGAAGGAAGCGAAGAAGAAGTAGGAGCTGCGGATCGCGGAAACGTCTGGGGAGCGCACGCGCCCTCGCGTGCCCCGGTCGGCGCCTCGCCGAACGGAGGAAGGTTCGAGCTGTCGTTGCAATTTCGCGAGCACGCTCTGGGTTCGCGGCGAGGCGCCGCGAACAGCACGCGAGGGCGCGTGCGCTCCCCGGATCCGCGACTCCGCGCGGGATGATTAAAATTGCGCGAGCGCCCGATCGAGGCGGGCGAGGACTTTCGCTTTCCCGAGAATTTCGAGCAAATGATAGAGGCTCGGTCCGGCGTTGCTGCCGGTGACGGCCAGCCGCGTCGGGTGGACGAGGACACCCACCTTCACCCCGAGCTGCGCGGCGGTCGCCTTGAGCGCTGCCTCCACCGAAGTCGCGTCGAAGTTCTCGAGCGCGGCGAACGCGTCGCGCAGCGCCTGTAGTCGCGGCTTGTTTTCCGGGATGAAATGTTTCGCCGCGCCTTCGGGCTGGTAGCTGAATTCGTCCGTGAAATAGAAGCCGCAGTAGGCGGGCAGTTCGCTGAAGATCCTGAACTTCCCTTTGCAGGTCTCGAGCGCGGCCCGCACGTACTCCTCCGGGAATTTTGAGGTATCGATGCCGGCCCTCACGAGCGCGACCCGCGCCAGGGCGTGAAAACGGTCGTCCGATAATTCGCGCGCGTACTCCCCGTTGAGCCAGGTGCATTTGGCGAGATCGAACGACGCGTTCTTGCGATGAATCTTCTCCAGCTCAAACAGCCTGACGACTTCTTCGAGCGCGATCTTTTCCCGGTTGTCCTTCGGCGACCAGCCGAGGAGACAGAGATAATTGCGGACCGCTTCGGGCACGAAACCCTCCTCGATATAGGTGTTGAGGCTCGACCCGGCGTCGCGCTTGCTCATTTTCGACCCGTCCTGATTCAGGATGAGCGGGATGTGCGCGAAGCGCGGCGGCTCCGCGCCGAGCGCGCGGTAAAGCTCGATGTGTTTCGGCGTGTTGGAGAGATGATCCTCGCCGCGAATGACGTGGCTGATTTCCATCTCGAGGTCGTCGACCACGTTAACGAAATGAAAAATCCACGAGCCATCGGGCCGGCGGATGGTCATGTCGGGGTGCGTCTCGGGATTCGTCAGGTCGAAATCGATCTTTCCGCAGACGACGTCGTCGACCACGACATGTTCGCGCGGCGAGCGGAAACGGATCGCGCCGTTTTCCTCGAAAAGGTGGCCGCCGGCTTCCAGTTTCCGAAGATGCCGCTCGTAGATCTCGGTGCGCTGACTTTGGAAATAGGGCCCAAAGTTTCCGCCGGCGTGCGGACCTTCATCCCAATCGAGCCCGAGCCAGCGCAGCCCGTCGTAGATCGCCTGCGCGGCTTCGTCGGTGTTGCGGGCCTGATCCGTGTCCTCGATCCGGAGGACGAGGGTGCCGCCGGTGTGGTGCGCGAAAAGCCAGTTGAAGAGCGCGGTGCGCGCGCCGCCGATGTGCAGAAAGCCGGTGGGTGATGGCGCAAAACGAACGCGGACAGCGGAACTCATTTCTTAGGATTTCAATCAGGAAAGCAGGAAAGCAGGAAGAAAGCGCCGATTCATTAAGTGAGCTCTAAATAATCGGCGCCGCCTTACTCGAACGGCTTGAGGCGGTCTTTCAAAGGTGTGCCGATGTCTTTGATGGCGTGGTTGGCGGCGTCGTTGCCGGCGTTCGTGACGACGAGGAAGATCATGTCGTGCCGGGGCATGATGCGGATGTCGGCGAGCCAGAATCCGTTGCTCCCGGTATGCGTCAAAAGCAGAGGCACACCATCGGGGCCGAGCTTCGCGCCCCAGCCGAGCGCGTAGTTTCCCGTCACCGGCGTGTGCAATTTGCGATAGGTTTCCGGTTTCAGAAGTTTGCCGCGGCCGTGCTCGCCGTCGAGCTGATCCTGGGCGAAAAGCAGCCAATCCTTGAGCGCGATATTGATCGTGCCGGCCGGGCCAAGCGCTGGCGGATTGTCGGCCTCGGCGCTCGCGGGATCGAGCGCGACGAGTTTGCCCGCCTCGTCTTTATGACCCCAGGGTTGATCGAGTTTGCCCGGCGTGCCCGGCGGGCCGAAACCCGCGTTCTTGATGCCGAGCGGCGCGAAGATCCGGTCGCGGATAAGGTCTTCCCACGTCTTGCCGGTGCGCGCCTCGGCGATCGCGCCGGCAATGATGAAGCCGAGATTGGAATATGCGAAGTCGCCGGCTTTGGAGGCTGGCGGCATCGTCAAATATTTGCGCGCGATCGCCTCGCGCTGCGCTTTCACCCCGTTCGCCGACTTGATAACGGCGATGAACGCAGGCAGGTCCTTGTCATCGGTCAGCGGGGGCAGACCGGCCGTGTGACTCAAAAGCTGGGTCACGGTCACATTTCGATAGGCGGGGTCCATTGCCGCCGCGAAAGCAGGGAACGAGTCCGCGAGGGTATCGTCGAAGCGCATGACGCGTTGTTCGACCAACCGCGCGATGAGCGTGGCGGTGAACGCCTTGGTGTCGGAGCCGATGTGCCAGCGATCGTTGGTCGTCACTGCCTCGGGGTGGCCGAGCGCGCGCACGCCGAGCGCCGCCTCGCCCGCAAGCTTCCCGTCGATCTGAACCAGCGCGGCGACCGCGGGCAGATGATCCTTCTCGCGGGCCGCCGCCAGCGTTTGCTCAAGAAACGACTGAAAGCGATCCTCGGCCAACGCGAAGGACGGCGCGACGAGACAGATCGCCATTAGAACCGTGCGAAGGACAAGACCGACTTTCATCATCTCCCTTCGTCACTCGCACGCGGCGATTTGCCAAGAGCCAAATTTCCCGATCTCGTGGCCCGCGCTTTCACTCGAGAAAAATTTTGCCGGCCCGACGCCGGGCATGCGCGCCGCGAGAGAGATTGATCCTGGCCGGCGCGCCGCCCGCGAGCAATCCCCTCACCTCCTCGACAACGGCAAAGCCCAGATCCGCGACGCCGCGCTGCGAAAGCCACTGTCGGAGGACGCGGCGCTGCAAGGCCGGCGCAAGTTTGCGAAGTTGCGCGACATCCAGCTCTTTGCTTTTCGTTAGGCCGAGCGGCGTCAGCGTTTCCAGAAAGTCCTCCTCCTCCGCCAGGACGGTGGCGGTGCGCCAGATCGTCGCCCGAATATTCCGCCCCAGCTGCCTTTCCAGATAAGGAATGATTTGGTGCCGCATGCGATTGCGCCGCGCGTCCAGCTTCTCGTTCGTCGCGTCCTCGCGAAACTTCAACCTGTGCTCCTTCACATAGCGATCGATTTCGGCTCGCCACACGCCGAGCAGCGGGCGCGCGATCCCGAGTGCACCAAAGCTCGACCTGGCCCGCATTGCGCCGAGTCCCCGCCCGCCGGCGCCGCGAAAAAGGTTGAGCAAGAAGGTTTCGACCTGGTCATCGGCGTTATGCCCGAGGAAGATCGTCGGGCAACGGCGCCGGCGCGCAACGCGCGCGAAGAAAGCGAGCCGTTCATTGCGCGCCGCGGTTTCAATCGATTGTTTTTTTGCGCGCGCAATTTGGCGGATGTCTGCGGCCGC
>DATMNS010000309.1:0-3219 GCA_035568735.1 Chthoniobacterales bacterium
TAGAACAACGAAAGCTCGGGCACATCGGGGAGATAGTAGTCGAGGAGAACGCAGTCGTAGGCGGAGCTGCCGATTAGCTTAAGGGCCTCAGCCGCGGACCCAGCTTCGTCGACCGCGACTGACATGCCGGAGTTATGCAGGCAACGCCGAACGGCAAGCCGATCGGTCTCATCATCATCAACGATGAGAATTCGAAGTCGGTAGGTGCCATTCTGTGACGCTAATGGAATGCTTTCGGTTGTCGAGCCAATGTTCTCCATCACGCATCCTCACAGGAACTCAACAAGAGACCAGTACTTGTCCAGCGCTACCATGACCTCGCAAAACTTCGTGAAAGTGACCGGCTTCACGAGGTATCCCGCGACGTTCAGATTGTAGGCATCGATCCTGTCCTGTTCGTCCTTAGAGGTGGTCAGCACGACCACGGTCGTCGAGCGTAGGGCAGGATCGTTCCGCACCTCGCGAAGGAACTCGATCCCGTTCATCCGGGGCATGTTGAGGTCGAGCAGGACGACCCGCCGCTCGTTCGGTATCTCGCCGCTGCGCAGTTTCTCCAGCGCCACGACCCCATCGCGCGCGACGAATAGAGGATTCCTGATGTTGTTTTGGGCGAACGCACGCTTCACGTTCATCACATCGACCTCGTCGTCTTCGACGAGTAAAATATTTAGGAGTCCGTTGCTCATTAGGAGAACCCCGGCCTTAATGTCTTTGCCCAAACGAACCGGAACGTCGCGCCCTCGCCTGGCGCAGACTCGAGTGAAACCTTGCCGCCGCGACTTTCGACGATCTTCTGCACGACTGAAAGTCCGATGCCAGTACCCTCCACCTTGTCGCGCGCCGCGAGCGTCTGGAAGATACCCCAGATCCGATCATGATATTCGGGGGCTATTCCCGACCCGTTGTCGCTGATCGTGAACTCAAAACCGTCTCCAACGTCGCGCCACGCGATGCGGATCACCGCATCGGGGCGCACGGCTCGGGTAAACTTGATCGCATTGCCGATGAGGTTCATGAAGACCTGCTGCAGCGGCACGCGTTCCGCCTCGATGGTCGGGAACTGGTCGGGCATCTGTATCCTCACCTCCGCGGGTGGCGCGAGGAGTTCGATAACGTCCCGTACAAGCGCGCCGGTCCCCACCGGCTCCGGCGCTGTGAGTCTGCGGCCTGCGCGTGAGTAGGCAAGAATGCCGTCGATCAATGCTTCCATCCGGCGCACGCGGCCCTGGAGGAGGCGCATGTGCTCTTTGGAATCACCCGTGAGCTGCTCCCCCATGTCGTCCTGGAGCCATTGCGCCAGGTTCGCGATCCCACGCAGCGGCGCCTTCAGGTCGTGCGAAGCAACGTAAGCGAACTGATCGAGCTCACGATATGCTTCGGAGGTGGCCGCGGCGGCGCGCTCGGCGGCGTCGCGAGCGTCCTTGGTGTCGGCCAATGCCACCTGCAGCTCGGCGGCTTGCTCCCGGAGCCGACGATTGAGCTGCGCCAGCTCCTCACTGCGGGCGGCCGCTTCGGCATGAGCGGCCTGCTCCGCCGCGAGACGGCGAGCCTGCGCCTCGGCCTCGCGCCGCGCCGTCAGGTCGCGCGTGACTTTGGCAAAGCCGACCAGTTGATCGTCGGGGCCGCGCAGTGCGGTGATGATTACGTTGGCCCAGAAACGGGAGCCATCCTTGCGCACCCGCCAGCCTTCGTCTTCGAAACGACCTTCGCGCTTCGCGACGTCCAGTTCCAGTTGTGGAAAGCCCGAATCAACAGCCTCTCTTGGGTAAAAGGTCGTGAAAGATTTGCCGAGGATTTCATTGGCGGGGTAGCCTTTGATCCGCTCGGCTCCCTCGTTCCAACTCACAACGCGGCCCTCGGGATCGAGCATGAGGATGGCGTAATCCTTCACGCTCCGAACCAGCAGCTCGAAACGCTCTTCGCTCCGGCGCAGTTCTTCCTGTGCGCCACGCTCCTCGATCGAACCGCGGTTCATGTTAGCGGAGCCGGTCAAGTTGCCTCTCTCGGATGTAGCTCCTCCCCGGATGTCGCTGATCACGAGTTTCGTGTTGCATCAGGGAGTGGACACGTGCGGCCCCTCGCAGCTCCCGGTCCGGTGGCGCGCGTCCGGGCGTGCCCATCCCTGCCGGAAATGGGCCACCCGGCGTGTGTTTGCGGCTCCGACAGAGGCGTTCACGCCATGCCAGTTGCGCGGGCTGCTTTCTTTGCGACGCGCTTAAGTCCCGCCCCTGTCCTCCGAATAGTACGTTTCGCTGCCTTTACGACTTTCTTTGTTTTGGATTTTCTGCGTTTAGCCATTCTATTTCCTCCTGTTCGCTACCTCGTCGGCCCTAGCCCGCGGCTTTGGATTAGGATTTGGAAGCTGTCGCGATGGCGCGGGCCTCGTCCGCTTGTTGTCGCCAGTGCTTCGGGTCGTTGAAACGACCGGCAGTCATCGTCACACCCACACTGCACTCGCTGCAACGCAACGTGTATGTGCTGTGACTTGTTCCGACTGCTACCGGTGCGACTATCCGTACGTCGGCACCACGTCGCGCTCGCGCCGGCTTGCCGCACCGTTCTGCGGCGCCGGCGGCGCAGTGACCCGATCGCGGTCGATTGCAAATCGATTATACTCCGGATCGCGCCTGCTCGGCGACGGGGGACCAAAGCGAGCCCGCCTAAGGCAAAACCGATCGGATGACTTGCCTTATTTTAGGAATCACATTCCGATAGCGGCAGAGAGTCAGGAAATCCATCCCGACTGCTTGCCAGCAACAGGATTGAGGCCCAATCTGAAACTAAGTTGAATCGAATAGGGAAAATCATGAAAAAGGCAAAGAAGCGCGCCAAATCCAAGACTTCATCGAAACGACGGGTTAAGTCGAAGACGAGTTCAAAGCGTGTCGGCGCCAAATCGAAGACTCGCAAACAGATAAAGGTCAAGCCGCCGACGAAATCGAAAAAATCCATCCTCCCTAAGACGCCGAAGCTCAAGCAAGTAGCTAAGGAAGCGGCCGTCGCCGCAGGGTTGGCTGCAGTCGGCACTGCTCTGTCCGCAATGAAACCCCAACGAAAGGGGGCCGAGGAGGCTGCTGGAAGTGGGGCCGAAAAGAAGGTCGACACATCGAAGAATTGAACGAGAGAGCGCCAACGCCTCTAGGGAACTTTGGGTGTCGGTAATTGTTCAACGGCCGGACCCGTGGTCCTGCACGAGTTCCGCGAACCCCGCCCGGGCAG
>DATMNS010000310.1:0-6112 GCA_035568735.1 Chthoniobacterales bacterium
CCGGCGCGGATGAAGATCGGCAGGGCGAACCGTTCGTCGGGCGCGCCGGTCAATTGCTCACCAAAATCATCGCTGCGATGGGTTTCAGCCGCGACGAGGTTTACATCGCTAACGTTCTCAAGTGCCGGCCCGACATGCCCGCCGGTGAGCCTGGCAATCGCAAGCCGACTCCGGATGAAATGGAAACCTGCCTTCCCTATCTGCTCGAGCAGATCGAAATCATCGGACCCAGGGTCCTGGTCGCACTCGGGGCAACAGCGGTCGAAGGGCTCCTGAAAATTCGCGAACCAATGGGGAAGTTGCGCGGCCGCTGGCAGACCTATCGCGACACGCCTTTGATGATCACGTTTCATCCCTCGTATTTGCTGCGGAACCAGAGCAACACGGAGAAGCGCAAGGTCTGGGAAGACATGCTCCTCGTCCTCGAGCGCCTCGAGCACCCGATCACGGAGAAACAGCGCAACTACTTTCGTTAGGCGGGGCGCCGGTTGGAAGGCGATTTGCCATCGACTCTGCTCCGAGGAGCGCGACGCGGGGTGAGAATTCCGACGCTTAGCGCACGATCCAGAGGTTGCACGGAATCACATCCGTGACCCAGGAAATCCGGCTCGGCAGTTTGGGCGTCGGCTCGGACTTCGTCTCCAACGGAACGACGAGCAGATCGGCCTCGACCGCCTGGACAAAATTGGAGGTGGCAAACCCGGTATTGCCGCGAATGCAGCGCGCCTCGATCGGAACTTCGGTCGGCCCGGCGGCAAGGACGAATTCCTGTAGCGCAATTTCCTCTTCTTCCAAAGTGCGAGCTTGACCTTTGGAGGTCTTGCTCCGCCGCGCGGCGCGTGCCTTGTCGAAGCTAGTGTAGCTGCGGATCACGTAGAGGCGCTCGCAATGTTCGCCTTCCGCGAGCCGCAAAGTGCGGCGCAACGCGGCTTGGGCGTGCTCGGCATACTCCGCGATGAAAACAATGTGACGGAGCGGCTTCGGTTCGAGTTCCGGACGGGTGAAAAGCATGACCGAACAGGTGGCTTCGCGCACCAGCCGGCGCGCGACGTCGCCCAGAAATTGCCGATGGATCGCTTCCTTCTCCAGTGCGCCGGCGACCAGAAGTTGGACCTGCAATTTGCGCGCCGCGGCAAGGATGCCGCTCGCGGGGTCGCCTTCTTCATAATGCACAACGGAATCGGCGGGCAGGTTCAGCTGCTCGATCGCCTCCGCGAATTTCCGCGTCGTCGTGGCATCGCATTCTCCGACGTAGATCATGCTCAGGGCGGAGCCAAAACGGGTGCGCACTCGGTTGGCCTCGGCCAGGACCTGGTGGAAACGGGGCGAAAACGTCGCCGCCACCGCAATGGACCGATAGGGAGTTTCGCTCATGGTTCTCCCGCTACTTTGGAGCGTGGCCAGCCAACGGCAACCAGGGACTCGACCGTGCTGCGTTGAAATTCGCCGTTCCTCTGCGAATTTCCGGCCCATGCGACGCGCGATTTATCCCGGCAGCTTCGACCCGGTAACCAACGGTCATCTTGATGTGATCGAGCGCGCGCGAAAACTTTTTGATGAGGTGATCGTCGCCGTGGCGCACAACGACCAGAAGCAACCGCTCTTCAGCCTCGCAGAGCGGCTCGATTTCCTGGGCCAGGTTACGGCGTCACTCGCCGGAGTGAAGGTGGCGCCGTTGGACGGATTGCTGGTCGAATTTGCGGTCCGTCAGAACGCGCACGCGGTGGTGCGCGGATTGCGCGCGGTCTCGGATTTCGAGTTCGAATTCCAGATGGCGCTGATGAATCGTAAACTGGAAGCGACGGTGGAAACCATCTTTCTGATGCCGAAAGAGGAGTACACTTATCTCAGCTCGCGGATCGTGAAGGAGATTGCGCGGCTCGGCGGGGATGTGGGGGCGTTTGTCCCGCCCTGTGTGTTGGAAAGTTTTGCACGGAAGTTGCGGCGATGAAATTCCGAAAGGATGCGAGTGAACTCCGAAAGGTTTCGCGAGTGAATTCCGAGACATTACACGAGTGAAAATTCATTTGCGCCAAATACCAGCCGAGGGCCTGCATCTGGAAGGCGAGGAAGATTGTCCGATTCCGCAGCTTGACCCGGAGGAGGCGCGTTGCGCGGGACCTCTGAGCTACGCACTCGATGCGGGCGTTTCCGAGGGCGCGCTCTGGGTAAATGGGAAGCTGAGGCAGCCGGTCGAACTGCGTTGCGTGCGCTGCCTGGAATCGTTCCCTTTCGACATCGAGGTGCGGGATTTCACCATTCACACCGAGCTCGCCGGACCCGAAGCCGTCGACCTGACGCCCTTCATGCGGGAAGACATCCTGCTCAATCTGCCGGCCTACCCGCATTGCGATCGCGAAGGCGGTCGGGTCTGCCCGGTGCCGGAGGCGAGCAAGCAGGCAGACGCGAAGGCGGTGCTCGAGGAACGCCCGCCGGACTGGAGCGAGCTGGATCGGTTGGAATTGTAGACGCTTCGCTCTGCGACGCGCGGCCGGAACGTCTTTTCTACTTGAGCCACCCGGCTCTCCACGTTTCGCAGTACGAACCGTCTACATTTGTGTTTTCCGGATTTCCTGCTTTCCTGAGTCGCTCGTATGGGAGTTCCAAAACGCAAAACTTCGAAGATGCGGCTGCGAACGCGCAAAGCATCGCATCGCTGGCAGCCGCCGCAGCTCAACAAGTGCCCGCAATGCGGCAGCACGGTGAAATCGCACACCGCCTGCGCTTCCTGCGGATATTATAAGGGGCGGCAGGTGCTGACGGTGGACGCTGGCTAGGGTGGGTCAGGGGCTTCTGTGCCCCGATCTTCGCTCGGCGCTCTTCAATCCACTCTCGATTCTCGCGGCACCAAGGCCGCTCCCACCTTGAGATTTTTCGTTTTGCATTCGCCAACTGAAAATCGCAGATTGGCCCCTCGATGAAAATCGCTCTGGACGCCATGGGTGGCGATTTCGGGCCACCGAACCTGGTCGGCGGCGCAGTCCTGGCACTGCGCGAGTATCCGCAAATTGACCAACTCTTCCTCGTCGGCGACACCCCGCAGATCGAGGCCGAATTGCAGAAGCGGGAGTGCAACGATCGCCGGATCGAGATCGTTCATTCGACCCAGGTCGTCGCGATGACCGACGGCGCGGTCCAATCCGTTAGGCGGAAAAAAGATTCATCCGTCAGTCGGGCGGTCGACCTTGTGAAGAAGGGCGAAGCAGCCGCGATCGTCAGCGCGGGGCACACCGGCGCCGCGGTCGCCGCGACCACGATCAAGCTGCGCACTCTCCCCGGAATCGATCGGCCGGGCATCGCCGCCGTTTTTCCCTCCGAAACGAATATCTTTGTCCTGATCGATGCTGGTGCGAACAGCGACGCGCGACCGGAACACTTGTTGCAGTACGGAATCATGGGCTCCGTCTATTCGCGCCACGTTCTGGGTTACAAAAATCCCTCGATCGGCCTGATGTCGATCGGCGGCGAGGACGTCAAAGGCACCGACCTGACGAAAGAGGTCTTCAAAATGTTGAAGTGCAGCGCGCTCAATTTCCGGGGCAATGTCGAGGGGCACGATCTCTTTGCCCATCCCGTCGAGGTCGTGGTCTGCGACGGCTTTGTTGGCAACGTTATTCTCAAAACCTGCGAATCAGTCGGCGACGCAATTTTCAAGTGGCTCAAGCATGAGTTGACGAAAAACAAATTGCGCATGGCCGGCGCCTACCTCGCGCAAAGCGCCTTTCGCGCGATTCGGAAGAAAGTGAACTACGAAGAATATGGTGGTTCCCCACTCCTCGGGGTGAACGGGATCTGCATTATCGCGCACGGCGCCAGCACCCCGCTGGCGATCAAGAATGCGTTGCGCGTCGCGACCGAGGCGATTGAACAGCAGGTCAACCCACATATCGTCGAGGAAATCCGCCGCTATAATGAAACGAACGCCCCGCTCGAACCCGCGGTCCGCTAAGCCACTTCGCACCGTTTCGATTGTCGGCACCGGCAGCTACGTGCCGGAAAAAATCCTGACCAACGCCGATCTCTCCAAGATCGTGGCGACCGACGACAAGTGGATCACTACCCGCACCGGGATCAAGGAACGCCGCGTCGCGGCGGACGACGAATACACCAGCGACATGGGTGCCAAAGCAGCCCTTGCCGCGATGGAGCAAGCTGAGATCAAGGGCGAGGAGATTGATCTCATTCTGGTCGCGACCGCCACGCCGGACATGGTCTTTCCCGCTACCGCCTGTTTCATTCAAACGAAGATCGGTGCAACCCATGCGGCCTGTCTCGACATCTCGGCGGCCTGTGCCGGTTTCCTTTTCGCGGTTGAGATTGCGCAGCAATTCATCGCCTGCCACACCTACGACACCGTGCTCGTTGTCGGCGCAGAAAAACTGACGACCATCACCGATTGGACGGAACGCAACACCTGCGTGCTCTTCGGCGATGGTGCCGGCGCGGCCATCCTGCGCCACCGCGACGGAGGCAGTCACGGCCTCATCAGTACCCACCTCGCGAGCGACGGAAACTTTGCCGATATCCTCTGGATGCCCGGCGGTGGCACACGCCATCCCATCACCCGCGAGAACGCCGACGATCACCTCCAAACAATTAAAATGTCGGGCAAGGAGGTTTACAAACAGGCGGTCATCGCGATGGTCGACGCCGCAAAAAAGGCCCTCGCGAAAGCCGGCCTCACGATCGACGATATCGCCTGTGTCATCCCTCATCAGGCCAACGTCCGGATCATCGAGGCGATTGCCGACCGGCTGAAAATTTCGGTCGACAAATTTTTTGTGAACCTCGAGCGCTACGGAAACACCTCCGCCGCGGCGGTCGCCATCGCGCTCGACGAAGCGAACCGGAGCGGCCGAATCAAAGCCGGCGATTATGTGCTGCTGGTCGTCTTCGGAGGCGGCCTGACCTGGGCGGGCTCGGTCATCGAATGGTAGGGCCGGTTTCCGCTCGCTCGAAAATTACTGGCAAGCGGGAAGCTTGCGCTACCTTCTCCGATGCTAATCGACACTCACGCCCATCTCGACTACCCGGATTTTGCCGACGATTTTAGAGCGGTCCTCGCGCGGGCGAACGAAGCCGGGGTCACGCGCATCATCACCATCGGGACCTCGCTCGCGAGCAGCCGGCGCGCAGTCGAGCTCGCCGAAAAGCATCCGAACGTTTTTGCCGTCATCGGGGTTCATCCAACCAACGCCGAGCAAGCTCCGGACGACATCATCGCCCCGCTGCGCGAGCTGGCGAAAAGCCCGCGGGTCGCGGCCCTCGGCGAGACCGGACTCGACTACCATCGCCTGCCCAGCGCGGTCGTGGCGGGCGAGCGGAAATCGCAGGTGATTTCGGGCGCCTTGCAGGCGGAAACCGACGACGAGATCGAGAGCGAGATCCACGATGGCGCGCTCAAGAGCAAGCAGGCGAGTTTATTTCAGCAGCAACTCGATCTCGCAGTCGAACTGCGGCTTAACGTGGTCATCCATCAGCGCGACGCGTGGGCCGACACGCTCGAAATCATGCGCGAATACGGCCGCAAAGTGAGCGGCGTGTTTCACTGCTTTGGCGGCACGAAGGAACAAGCCGAAGAGGTGATTGCGCTCGGTCACCTCGTTTCTTTCACCGGCATCGTGACCTTCAAGAATGGTGCCTCCGTCCGCGACGTCGCCGCGGCCCTTTCGTTAGGCGAATTCATGGTCGAAACCGATTGTCCCTATCTCGCGCCCGTCCCCTTTCGCGGGAAACGCTGCGAACCGGCCCACACCCGGCTGGTCGCCGAGAGCATCGCCACCGCCCGTGGCGTCAGCCTCGAAGAAGTGGCGCGCGCCACGACCCAGACCGCGGAAGAGTTTTTCCGTCTCTCCGGCGCATGAGACGGCGCCTGCCTTTCTGCCTTCACCTCGTCGGCGCGACCGCGCTCCTCTCGTTAGGCGCTTCCTGCGCTTCGGTCGATCGGCGCCATCAGGTGATCATCAGCATTCCGGAACAACGCATGGCGCTGCTCGAAGACGGCGCTCCCCTCGCCACCTATCCGGTTTCGACGTCGAAGTTTGGACTCGGCGACCTTCCCGGGAGCCGCGGAACGCCGCTCGGCACGCTCGAGGTGGCGCAAAAAATTGGC
>DATMNS010000311.1:0-2554 GCA_035568735.1 Chthoniobacterales bacterium
GAGCCGCGCTTCACCCAGCCGCTGATGTATTCGGCGATCGAGGACCAGCCGCCCATCAGCGATATTTTCTTCGGCCATCTGGTGAAGTTCGGCGACATCACGCCGGACGAAGTGCGCGCTTTCCGCGCCACCTTCGAGGAACGGCTCAACGACGCGCTGCAAAAATCGAAAGTGGCGACCAAGACGATCGTCCCGGCCCTGCGCAAATCGATGTCTTGTCCGGCATTGCTCGATCCATTTGAAAGCGCGGTGCCGCTGGAGAAATTGCGCGAAATCGGCGCGGCGATCACCCGGGAACCGGAAAAGATCGAGCTCAATCCGAAGATCAAGCGCTGGCTGCAGAGCCGCCACGACATGATCGAGGGCAAGGCGCCCCTCGACTGGAGCACCGCCGAGGCGCTCGCCCTGGGCAGCCTGCTCGAAAGCGGTTATCCGGTGCGTCTTTCGGGCCAGGACAGCCGCCGCGGCACGTTTACCCAGCGGCATTCGGTGCTCTACGACATGAAGACGCGCGAGCGCTACACGCCGCTCAACAATATCAAGCCGGGCCAGGCCAAGTTCTGCGTCTACAACAGCCCCCTCTCCGAATATGCCGTGCTCGGGTTCGATTTCGGTTACACGCTCGATTTCCCCGACATGCTTGTGCTCTGGGAAGCGCAGTTCGGCGATTTCGCCAACGGCGCGCAGATCGTGATCGACCAGTATGTCGCCTGTTCCGAGACGAAGTGGGGCGAGACATCGGGCATCACGCTGCTTTTGCCCCACGGTTATCACGGCCAGGGGCCGGAACATTCGAGCGCTCGGCTGGAGCGTTATTTGCAGGCATGCGCCGAGGACAACATCCAGGTGGCCAACCCCTCGACGCCCGCGAGCTACTTCCATATCCTGCGCCGCCAGGCTTTGCGCAAGATCAAGAAGCCGCTCGTCTTGATGACGCCGAAGGGCATGTTGCGCGATCCGCGCTGCACATCGCCCATCGAGAACTTTAGCAAAGGCCGCTTCGAGGAAATTTTGCCCGATACGATCGCGCCGAAAGAGGCCAAGCGGATCGTTTTTTGCAGCGGCAAGATTTACTTTGATCTCGTCGATCATCTCAAGGCGGAGAACATCCGGGATGCCGCGATTGTCCGCGTCGAGCAGCTTTATCCGCTGCATGAAAAGAAGCTTCGGGATGCCGTCGCCTCCTATCCCAAGCTGGAAAAGATCGTCTGGTGCCAGGAGGAGTCGGCCAACATGGGCGCGTGGAATTTCATCGAGCCGCGGTTGCGCAAACTGTTTGGCCGGGACATCCTCTATGCCGGTCGCGATGCCTCGGCGAGCACGGCCACGGGCGCGACTGCCATTCACGAACTCGAACAGCGCGAACTGATCAAGCAGGCGTTTACTCTTTGATTTAAATTCATCCTTTTATGCCCATCGAAGTCAAAGTCCCCTCTGTCGGCGAATCGATCACGTCCGGTATTCTCGGCGTCTGGAACAAACCGGACGGCAGTTACGTGAAGGCGGGCGAACCCATTTTTGAAGTCGAGACCGACAAGGTGACGTCCGAGGTCGTGGCCGAGAGTTCGGGCCAACTGAAACATCTGGCGAAAGCGGGCGACACGGTGAAGATCGGCCAGATCGTGGCCAGCATCGATGAAAAGGCCGCCGCACCTGCCGAAGCCGCTCCCGCGAAAGTCGAGCCGAAGAAGGAAACGGCCAACGGCACAACGGAGAAAACCTCCCGCCTGGAAGCCTCGGCGCCGGTCGCGGCTTCCGCGGCCCGGGGGAAGAATGCGGACGATCTTTCGCCCGCCGTTCGTTATCAGGCGGAGGAAAAGGGCATCGACCCGGCTTCGATCAAGGGGACGGGCAAGGAGGGACGGATTCTCAAGGGCGACGTGCTCGCGGCTGGGACTTCCGCGGACAGCAGCAAGGCGGCTGCTGTTCCCGCACCGCAACCCCTAGGCGAACGGACCTCGCGCCGGAAGATGACGCCGTTGCGCCAGAAAATTGCGGCGCGTCTTTTGAGCGCCCAGCAGGAAACGGCCCACCTGACCACTTTCAACGAGGTCGACCTGACCAACATCATGGCGCTGCGGACGAAGTTCCAAGACCGCTTTGTGAAGAAGCACGAGGTGAAACTCGGCTTCATGTCGTTTTTCGTGAAGGCGGTGCTGCACGCTCTGCAGGTCGTTCCGGCGGTCAACGCGCGGATCGACGGCGAGGAAGTGGTGCAGAATCATTTCTACGACATCGGCGTGGCGATCTCGACCGAGAAGGGCTTGCTGGTGCCGGTCCTGCGCGACGCCGACAAGCTCTCCTTTGCCGGAGTGGAGAAAGCCATCGCGGCCTACGCGAAAAAGGCGCGCGACGGGAAGATTACGCTGAGCGATCTCGAAGGCGGCGTCTTTACGATCACCAACGGCGGCGTCTTCGGTTCGCTGCTTTCGACGCCGATTCTCAATCCGCCCCAATGCGGCATTCTGGGCATGCATACGATCCAGGATCGGCCGGTGGCCATTGCGGGTCGCGTCGAAATCCGGCCGATGATGTATCTCGCGCTGACTTACGA
>DATMNS010000312.1:0-3387 GCA_035568735.1 Chthoniobacterales bacterium
CCGCCGCAGGAGATTTACAAAGTGGCGGAGGAGGGCCAGAAGGAACTATCGAAAAGGGCGCACCTCCATGTCATCTACTATTTGAACGGCAAGGAAAAACCGGATGAGGTTGCGATGTTGCGCGGGCTGGCAAGTCGAAACGGCGGGAAATTCCAGAAAGTGGAAGCGAAGGGGCGGAAGAAGTAGCACCAGCCCGGTAGACGCTTCGCTCTGCGAAGTGCGGGTGCAGGCGCGGCCCGTTTTGAGGCTTCTTCAAATTTCATCCCTACCCCCGCGCCTCCCACAGGGAGGCGACTACAATTTGCTCGCCTTTGGCCGCCGCTCGCAGAATTTTCTCTCATGCACAAGGTGAACCTCAACGAGATCAAAGAAGAGGAACGGAAATCGCCGAAGGAAAAGTTCCACAAATTTGTGAAAGACATCTCGCTCGCGCTCGGCCGCGAGAAAAATTCGCTCGATCTGGCGAAGCGGCACCCGTTCGACCTTGCGCTCGTCCGGATTCCGAAAGGCAAATCCTACTGTCCCTATCACGGGCACGGCGCGGAGACGGAACTTTATCTGGTCGTCTCCGGGCGAGGCAAGGTGCGCGACCATCATGGCACAACAGAAGTGGGCGCGGGCGACTCTTTTCTCTTCGCGCCAGGCGAAGCCCATCAGCTTTCCGCAACCGAGAACGAAGATTTCGTTTACTACGTGATCGCGGATAATCCGCGCGGCGACACCTGTTACTATCCCGACAGCGGGAAGTGGGTGGCCTTCCAGGAAGGCGGCGAAGAGATCATCGCGAAGGGCGCCGAAGCCGACTACTACGACGGGGAAGAATAGCGATTGGACATTCTTCGCTGGTCTTTTGTCCGGGGAGCGCACGCGCCTCGCGTGTTGTCTCCGGCGCCTCGCCGGAGACGTCTTCTACGGGTGGCGTTTGGAATTGGAGGCCGCGCGTTTTGGTGCCGCCGACTTTTCGGCGAGGCGCCGAAAAGAGCACGCGGGGCGCGTGCGCTCCCCGGATAAGACTCCGGGCGTTGCCGCCCTTCGGCAGCGATGGTAAACAATCGGATGGCTTCCCGGCGCAGGCTCGCATTTCTTCTGGCGCTGCTCGTGCTCTGCCCAATAGCGGCGCGCAGCCAGAAGTTCGAAGGCCGCGATCTCGTTACCGCCCAGCTCCTCGCCGATACGGCAACGGTAGTTCCCGGCCAGCCGTTCACCGCCGGTCTGTTTCTGAAAATGGCGCCCGGCTGGCATACCTACTGGCAATTTCCCGGCGACGCCGGCATCCCGACCGAGATCAAATGGAACCTGCCACCCGGTTGGAAAGCAGGCCCGATGCAATGGCCCGTCCCGCTCAAGCTGACCGAACCGGGCGACATTCAAATCTACGGCTATCACGACGAAGTCCTGCTCATGATGCAGCTCACGCCACCGCCGAAAATCTCGGGCGACTCGGTCAAGCTTGACGGCACCGCCGACTGGCTCGTCTGCGCAAGAATTTGCATTCCGGGAAGCGCCAGCGTGCAACTCCAGTTGCCGGTCGGCGGAAAATCCACTCCCGCCAACCAGGAGCTGTTCTCGAAATTTCGCGACCGCCTCCCCCGGCCACTGCCGCCGAGCGCGAGCGCGGCCTTGCATTGGAGCCGTCAGCCTAACGAATTTCGGCTGACGATCGCGGACCGAAGTCTCGCGCAAGCGTCCGGGGTTGATTTCTTTCCCCTGCCCGTGGCTCCGACCATCACCGGGCATCCGCGTCGTGAACAGAGCGCCGACGGTTCCGTCGTCTTCGTCATCCCGCTGGAGCAGGCGGGTAAAGATGTGCGCTCGCTCGACGGACTGATCGTCGCGGGGGATCACGCCTTCTCGTTAGGCGACAAACCGGCCACGGGAGGCAGCGTAGCGGATAATCCCGTGCCGGGCGCCGCACCTGACGGCCTGCTCAAGCTCCTCCTCTTCGGTTTCATCGGTGGCTTCATCCTCAACCTGATGCCGTGTGTCCTTCCGGTGATCTCACTCAAGATCTTCGGGTTCATCCAACATGCGGGCGACAGCCGGAAGCGCATTTTCGGCAATGGCCTCGCCTTTACCGCCGGCATCTTCGCCTGGTTCATCGGACTGGCGCTTCTGATGATCGCGCTCAAGTCGGCCGGCCGCGAAATCACCTGGGCTTTTCAATTCACCAATCCCTATTTCGTCGTCGCGATGAGCGCGGTCGTGCTTGTTTTCGCGCTCAATCTTTTCGGCGTCTTCGAGATCACCCTGCCGGCGGGGGCCGCCACCGGGCTGCTTGGCTGGAGCGCGCGCGAAGGGTATGCCGGCTCGTTTTTCCAGGGCGTTTTCGCGACCGTCCTCGCCACGCCCTGCACTGCGCCCTATCTCGGCACCGCGCTCGGTTTCGCCTTTGCGCAATCGGCGTTGATCATCCTGCTCATGTTTGTCGCCATCGCGGCAGGCATGAGCACTCCCTACCTGCTGCTTAGCGCGCAGCCGGCCTGGCTCCGCTTTGTCCCGCGCCCCGGTCCCTGGATGGTGCGGGTGAAGCAATTCATGGGCTTTCTCCTCCTCGCCACCCTGCTCTTCCTGCTCTGGGTGCTCGGCATCGCGCGCGGGGTGGACGCGACCATCTGGGTGAGCGCGTTCCTCCTTGCGCTCAGCATCGCCTGCTGGATGCAAGGATCATTCTCCACGCCCACCGCCTCGCTTTCCCAGCGTCTCCTCGTGTTCGTGCTCATGCTCGTGCTCGTGCTCGGCAGCGGCTTTTATTTCATTGGTCAAAAATTCGCCGCCACCAGGACCGTCGCCTCCAGCCTAACGAACAGCGACTGGGTCCCGTTCAGTCCCGAGCGCCTGCAAAGCGAGCTCGCGCAGGGCCACAGCGTCTTTCTCGATTTCACCGCGGCCTGGTGCATTACCTGCAAATTCAACGAAGCTGCGGTCCTCGAAAGCGCGGCGGTGAGAAGCGCCTTCGAGCGCTACGGCATCGTGAAAATGAAAGCTGATTGGACGAACGCTGACCCGGTGATTACAAAAACTTTGAAACAATTTGGGCGCGTCGGTGTCCCATTATATGTGCTCTACCCGGCGACGGCCCCGAACCAACCGGTCGTCTTGCCGGAACTGCTCACCCAGGCTCTGGTCCTGGACCATCTCCAATCCGCCGCGACCAAAGTCGCGGCCACCAAATAAACAATCATGAAAACAAAACTGCTCCTGCTCGCTCTCACCACGGTCTCCGCCAGCGCGCTCTGCGCGGCCGAAGCGCCCAAGGTTGGTGCCCCCGCGCCCGCCTTCTCGCTGCCTGCTTCCAACGGCAAAACCATTTCGTTAGGCGATTTCAGAGGCAAATACGTCGTCCTTGAATGGTTCAACCCGGGCTGTCCCTTCGTGCAGAAGCATTAC
>DATMNS010000313.1:0-5399 GCA_035568735.1 Chthoniobacterales bacterium
CGGACTGAGGAGCAACGGCAGAACGAAACCTTTGCCGAGCGCGGCGAAATTGACCCCGCCGCCGACCGCCACCAGTCCGCCGCCGATGAGCGCTCCCATGAGGCCATGAGTGGTGGAAATCGGAAATCCAAAACGGGTCGCAAGGATGACGGTAAGGGCGGCACCGATCGCGACGGCGAGCAAGAATGGTGCGGAGCCGACGATCGCGTCGGGCACGAGTCCTTTGCCGGAAAACTTTTTCAACAACGCCTGCGCGAGAAAGACCGCGGTGATCGAGCCGGCGAAAGTCGTGATCGTGGCCCAGGCGATGGCGGTGCGATAACTGGCAGCTTTGCAACCAAAGAGCGAAGCCACGCCTTTGAAATTATCGTTCGCGCCGTTGGCGTAGGCGAGAAAGCACGTCGCGAGGAAGAGAGCGAGCGCAATCATACGCGATAGGCCGCGCGAAAGAAGACGCGGTAGATTCCGCCGCCTAACAATCCCCCGACAATCGGCGCGATAATGTAAACCGTCAGCCACCCGGAGCCGTTGACGGTAAACGGCACACTCTTCCAGCCGGCGAGAGAGGAGAAAATCCGCGGCGCGAGATCGCGCGCCGGGTTGAGCCCGGCCATCGTGAGCGGGCCGATCAGAGAGATGACCAAGGTGACCGTTAAACCAATCGTGGCCGCGGTCAGGATCTGTGGGCGCGCGGCATTACGCTCATCGGTTGAACAGAAAATGACCAGCACAAGAATTGCCGTCCCGACCAGTTCCGCAGTGAAAGCGTGACCCGGCGTCATCGTGGCGCGCGCTTCTTCGGTGAGCGCTTTGCCGCCGGGGTTGGGAAAATATTCGCCGAAGACCATCGCGGTCGCTTCGCTCCCTTCCGCACCCCGCGTGATGCCGTGCTTCGCCTCGTAGCCGGCGATCGCGCCGTTGAAGATCGAGAAGAGGACCGCGGCGGCCGCGAACGCCCCGAGCATCTGCACGATGATGTAGGGAACAACCAGCCTGAACGGGAAACGCGACCAGGCGGCGGAGGCGATTGTGACCGCGGGATTCAAGTGCGCGCTGCTCAGCGAACCGGTCAGGTAAATCGCGGTCGCAATCCCGAGGCCCCAGACGATCGCGACCTGAAAAATCCCAACCTGCGCGCCGGTTGCGACCGCGGCGCAGACACTCCCGCAGCCAAAAAACACGAGGAGAAACGTGCCGAAGAATTCGCCGATCACCCATTTCGGCAGCGGAGCGTGCGCGACCTTGATTTCCGCGCTGACATGCGGCGGTGGCTCCGGGCGGGTGGCGCGGATGGTTTCGCTCATGGAGCAACGCGATCCCTAGCCGCAGCTTCCGCCATCGCAGCAACTGCTCGCTTCCGTCGTGACCTTGTAATCCTGGCCTTTGGTTTCCTTCGGATGCCGCCGGGCGGTATGCGAACAATCAAACGGCTGCGCTTCGGCTAATGGAATGTCGACCAGCGGCTCGACGAACTCGAAGAACTCCCGATAGGGTGCCTTGTGATAGAGGTTGTAGGTCTTGTCGCAAACCGCGTAGCGCACTCCGCGCTCCATCCGGTGGTTGTCATCGTCGAGCACTTCGCGGAACGGCCCGCGATAGATCACGGCCTGGTTGCGCTCGAAGCAGGAACCTTGCTTCCCCTTGAACGCCTCGATCGTGACGGAGCGAAATTCGATTCCCTCCACCGTCTGCCACGGCTGCTCGTCGCGTTTCAGGATCTGGATTCCATAAAAACCGGATTCGCCGAAGGCCTGCAGAAAACCTTCCTCCGTCAATGCGCCCGAAATGCAGCCGCTCCACAATTCGGGATCGTTCTGCAAATGCTCCGGCACGTCTTCGTCCGAGACAATGTCGCAGATGATGGCGCGGCCGCCTTTTTTCAGGACCCGGAAAATTTCCTCGAACAAGCTCCTCTTCGACTTCGGCTCGACCAGGTTGAGGACGCAATTGGAAACCACGACGTCGACCGAATCGCTCGCGACAAGCGGATGCATGACCCGCAAATCCTGGGCAAGCTCATCCGCGCGCAGGAAAGACGCGGCGTCCGTGATCGGTCGCGCCTGGAGTTCGGCATCCAGCTTTTCAAGATCGAGCGCGAGGTCCTGGATGCGGCCTTTGCGGAACTCGACGTTGTTGTATCCAATCCGCTCCGCCACGATCGGCGTGTTGGTGCGCGCGACATTCAGCATCTCGTCCGTCATGTCGATGCCGATCACTTTTCCCTTCGGCCCGACGACCTGCGCGGCGATGAAACAGATTTTCCCGGTGCCACTGCCGAGGTCGAGCACGGTCTCGCCCGGGCGGAGATACCTGCTCGGATCGCCGCAGCCGTAATCGCGCTCGATCACCTCCTGCGGAATGACCTTAAGGTGTTCCGGATTGTATTCGACCGGGCAACAAAGCTTTGCTTCGGCGGCTTTCGCTCCGGCGGCGTAACGTTCTCTGACGGCGGTTTCGGCGTTGATCGTGCTCATCGTGAAAGGGGTAGGTTGAAGTTGGAATAAGAGAACTGTAAGGCCGTAAAATTCCAAGCAAGGGAATCTCTCAGCCTACGTGTTACGCACGGGATACGGGAAAGGATGCCCAGCGGCAAGCTGAAACGCACAAACGGACTTTCAGGGCGGCAAGCGGTTGACGCGAATGGCTTTTCACGCCAGAGAGATATCGTGTTGCGCGCGCGCCGAGTGACGCCCCTTCGTTGGGCAACGGTGACGCTGGCTGCGATTTCGTGGCTCGCGATCTCGAATCATTGCGCTCTGGGACGGGCCGCGAGCGAGAGCCATGAAACAGAAGCGCTCGCGGAACACGATTGCTGCGCGGGCGAGCTGCCGGCCAAACCGAAGCCCGCCGGGGACCCAAACGCGCCCTGTTGCAAAACTCTACGCGCGACGACGGCGCTGGCGAAGTCGTTCCGGGCCGGTGAGGTAAGGCTGGCCGGAGCCCCGGTTGAATTTCCCCCGGCGCTCCTGGATAAGCCGCGCGCTTTTCATCTCGCGCGTCGCTCCCTCGATACCGGGCCGCCCGGGACAAGCTCGTTCGCTGAATCGGTCCTGCAGCGAAGTCTTCTCGCGCACGCTCCGCCGTTCGTCGCCTGACGATCTCCGATCACTCGCCTGGCGAGCCGAGCCGAGATCACCGCCGGATTGCGCCCGTCTTACGTCGCGGGCCCGCCTTTGCTTTCCGCGTTCCGAAACCGTTTCACCTTCATGTTTATTTATTCTGAATTTCAAAATCACTCCGCGCTGCCGTTCCAGTCGAGGCCGCTCGCGAATTCGCGCTCTCTTCCTTCCCCCGCGATCCGGGGAATGACTTTGGCCAGGAAAATTCCCGCGCCGGAAGGAGCCAGGCAGTGAAGGCGCGATCCATTTTCCCCGCTGTGGTGCTTCTCGCGGCCGGCTGTGCCACACCGGATGCTTCCCTCGATCGCGTGCAGTCGACGGTGGCGGCGCGAGCCGGCAAGCGCGTGCATTGGATGCGCGGCGGCCCCGAAGACGCGGAAATCGAGCAGGGCGTGCAAGCTATTCTCCGTCGCCCATTGACCGCCGAGCGCGCGGTCCAGGTCGCTCTCCTGAATAATCGCGAGCTGCAGGCGCGCTTCGAAGAAATCGGCATCGCGCAGGCCGACGTGATTCAAGCCGGCCTGGTGAGCAACCCGAGTTTCGCCGCCAGCTTTCGATTTCCCGATCGCTCACCCTCGGGGACGAACATCGAGTATTCGATCGCGCAAAATTTTCTTGATCTGCTGGTCATGCCGTTGCGCAAGCGCGTCGCCGCTGCCCAGGTCGCAGAGATCGAAACGCGGACCGCGGATGAAGTGCTGAAGCTTGCGTCGGAGGTCAAGATCGCGTTCTACACCGCCCAGGCGCGGCAGCAGTTGCTTGATCGCCTGCGGGTCATCGCAGCGACGAACGAGACCGCGCCGGAGTTCACCAAACGTCTGCACGACGCTGGGAACACAAGCGACCTGGAGCTGGCCAACCAGGAGGGCAGCTACGAGCAATCCCGGATCGATGTGGCGCAGACCGAGTTACAAGTTCGGCGCGACCGCGAGCGGCTCAATCGCCTCCTCGGGCTCTGGGGAGGAAACACCAATTGGGCGATGGGAGATCACCTGCCGGAGGTGCCCGACCGCGAAAGCTCCCTCCAGAATCTGGAAGCGCGCGCTGTCGCGCAAAGACTCGACCTGCAAGCCGCGCGCATGCGTCTCGACGTTATCGGTCAATCTCTCGCCCTGCGCGCCAAAACGCGCTACCTGCCCGCGGAAATCAAGGTCGGCGTCGATACCGAGGAAGCGCCGGATAGCCAGCGGGTGACCGGACCAACACTTGACCTGGAGTTACCGATCTTTAACCAAGGACAGGGCGAGATAGCAAAACTGACCGCGCAATATCGCCAGGCCGAGCGCGAGCTGGAGGCGATGGCGATCAACATCCGCTCCGAAGTACGTGAGGCGCGCGATCAACTGGTCGCAGCCCGCGATCTCACTTCCTACATCGGAAAGAAACTCCTCCCGACCCAGAAAGAGGCACTCAACCTCACTTTGCAGCAATACAACTACATGTTGAAAGGCGCTTACGACCTGTTGCTCGCCAAACAAAACGAAGTCGCCGCCGAGCGCAGTTACATTGAAGCGTGGCGCGACTACTGGATCGCGAGGACCGAGCTGGAAAGGGCCGTTGGAGGGAAACTGCATCAATGAAATCCGAAATCCGAATATCGAAATCCGAAACAATCAGCAAAATGGTTGAAATTAAGGAAAGGCAAAAATCGGCGCGGTTTCCTCGTTTGCTCGATTCCCAAGTTTCAACTTCCGTTTCCTTCGGATTTCGATCCGCCTCAGGCGGACCGAATTTCGGGCTTCTTCCCTTATTCGCTCTTACGCAGAATCGCGCCGAAGATGTTCATCAATTCCCGGGCTTCAGTGGTCAGGCGGCCGCACTCCGCTTGGAGCGCCGCACTCCTTTCGCAGTCGAGCAACCGCAGCCAGTAGGCGGATTCCTTCGCCTCCTTCCGGCAGGTCTTGATCCGCAGCAGGAAATCCTTTTTGCTCACCGACTCATTCGCCTCAATGTAATTGGCGCCCACCGAGCCGGAGGAGCGAACAAGCTGCCTTATATCTTCGCGATTCTCTATTGTCCGCGGAAGCGTTTTTACGAGATTTCGCGCCTCCTGAGCGAACAGAAACGTCCGCTCCTCCAAATCGTAAGGTCGGTCATTCAACGGTTTTGTTTTTTTCTCCATTGCGCCCATTCAAATTCCATTTGTTTCGGATTTCGACATTCGAATTTCGGATTTTCCTTCTTATGATTACCCGACGTAAATTTTTCTCAGGCACCGCGGCGCTTCTTGGCGCGTCGGCCCTCGCGCAACGCATCGCCGGCGGAACGCAGTTACTCGCC
>DATMNS010000314.1:0-10447 GCA_035568735.1 Chthoniobacterales bacterium
CGCGAGGTCGAAAATCAGCTCGTCGATCGGATAAGTTTCGTCCTCCAGCGCGGCGGCGATAGCGAGCCCCTCGCCGCTCTGGAAAAAGCCAAAGAGAACGCCCCTCCGCGTTGGTTTGCCATCCGGCTCGACCAAGCCAAGTCGCCGCCAGGCAAAAGCGGGCGAAGCGACAATCTCGACCGTTTGGTCGTGCTCCAGCTCGGAGCAACCGCGGCAAACGGGCGGGAGCGCGGCGCGCTCAGGCGGATCGAGGAGAGCCTGGCCTGACGAATCTCGCCAGGCCTTGAGCGGCACCCTGGAAAAGTCGATTCGGACGGAAAGAAGATTCCCTCGCCTAACGAATTCGTCCACCACCCCGCCGCCACTCCATTCTGGGAGCGATTCGTGGACCCGTCTCCGCAATTCGCCTTCCGGGAGCGATTTCACCTGCCACGTCTTGCGCAGCGGCTTGACCAGTTGCAAATCGGCCTGCTCCGGGCCGATGGTCGCGAGCGGCAGTTCGCGCCCGTAAATCTTCTTCTCCGGCAGCCGGCAGAGATTGCCGAGCGGAAACCGGTCGAGCGTTTTCGGCAGGCGCAAGGCCGGAATCCAGCGGTCGTTTTCCCGGAGGAGTGCTTCGCCTAACGAAGTGTCCACTTTCTCCCCGCGCGGCTCCCATGCTTCGCGGCTGTTCCGGATTTCGACGATCGGACGCCTGACGAAGCGGGCGCGTTCCGCGTCCACCCAGAGGCCGCAGGGCTTCGGTCCGGTGGCCAGCGAATGCTCGACCCCGAGCGGCACCCGTTGCGCGCTGAAAAGCGAGCGGCTCACTTCGACCGCAGCCTTGTAGCCGGCGGCGGCGACGCCGGCTGTCTCACGCGATCCAAGACCACCGGGGTCAATGCCCCCGGCTAGAGCCATCACGCTGATCAGGCTCGGCCAGTCGACCTGCGTCGCGCGCTTCAACTGCCGCGGCCGGGCGAAGCTGAGCCGCGGCTGATCGGGCGTGAAAAGGACGAAGCCGGTGTCGTCCAGTCCGCGGCGACCGGCCCGGCCAAACATTTGCAGGAGCTCATCCGGCTGGACCTGGCGCTCGAAATTTCCCGAGAAATAGCGCGTGTCCGTGATGAGAACCGAGCGCATGGAAAAATTGATTCCGGCGGCGAGACCCATAGTGGCAACGACGACGTTGAGCTGGCCCGCCTTGGCGAGCGGCTCGATCAGCCCGGCGCGCACTGCGTAGCTCAGGCCGCTGTGATGATAGGCCACGCGGCTGCGCAATAATTTCGTCAGGCGCTTTCCCGCGAGCGCTTCCTGCTGCGGCGAGAGCGGCAACGGATCGCGCACCGGCACGGCACTGGCAATGGCCTGCGCCATCTCCTCGGTCGCATTGCGTCGCGGGGCGAAAACGAGAATGGGCGCGAGCCCCCCGTGCAGCGCCTTCGCGATCATCCGCGGCCAGAATTCGCGCACCTGGAGAAAGCCGACCTCCGGCAGGCTGCGCAGGTCGACCTCGTGTTGCGGGACCGGACGCTGGTCGTGCCTAACGAGGACAGCGTCACGCCCGATCCGACGCAGCCATTCGACCACGTCCTGTGGATTGTTGACGCTCCCGCTAAGCAAAAGGAGCTGCGTCCCCGGCGGCGCGAGCGCGAGCGAGAGTTCGTAATGCACGCCGCGTACCGGGTCGGCGATTAGTTGATATTCATCCACCACGAGGAGGCGCGGACCATCGCGGCGCAGGAAGCGCGTTCGCTGGGTTTCGAGCGTGGCGACGACGACCTTCGCCTCGAGGTTCAGCGCGAGATCGCCGGTCGTAATGCCGACATCCCAGCCTCGCGCCCGCCATTCCGCCAGCTTGTCGTTGGCCAGCGCGCGAGTGGGCACGGTGAAGACGGCCTGTCCTTTGAGCGACGGGTAGAGCAGCTCGAAAATGTAGGTCTTGCCCGCGCCGGTAGGCGCGTGCACGACGACGTCCCTGCCCGCCTGCAAGGCTCGCACCGCCTCCTGCTGCCAGAGATCGGGAACCAGCAAGTTGATCTCCAGCCCTTGCATCCTTCTACAAAGATGGACGGCTGAGAGGCACGGGCAAATTGCCGGGCAATTTTTGTGGGGGGAATCTGTCTCGGGGTAGCGCATGCGTCCCGCGTGCTGGCGACGGTGTTTCACCGTCGCGAACTTTCCCAAACGCAGCCTACCCCAGAACGATCACGCGCTCAGAAAAGTTCGCCGCGCTGGAACAGCGCAACCAGCACGCGGGACGCCTGCGCTACCCGGAGGTGAGAACGGCGGCGCTAGTCACTCCAAATTGGCCGCCGCCCGCTGCTTGCCTTCGAGCTCCAGCACCATCCGGCGGATGTGCCGGTACTTCGTGTGCGGCGCGAGGCGGCGCAGGCTTTCCTGCGGATCGCCCCATTGCACGATCTGAATCAGTTCCGGCCGCGCGCCCCAGTTGTTCATGTCGCGCGGCGTCGCCATATAAAGGTCAATCGTGTTCCGGCCCGCGAGCGCCCAGCCGTAATCTTCCACCCGGTAAAGTTGACCGGTTGAAACCACGCGAAAAATCGTGCCCGCCGGCCAGCGCGACCAATCGGCTGCGGCGCTTCCATAGATCTGGTCGGACAACCGATCGCCGAGAAAAGATTGCGACGGCGAGACGTAAGCGATCGATTGATAGCCATCGCGCCGGGAGCGATTGTCCGCCGACGCGACCGGGATGGCCCGCGGCACGAAAGGCGGCGCGGCGGCGTGCAGGATTCCACCCATGGCGTTATGGTTTCCGTACGCTTCGTGGTCAGCTTCGGTGTGCGTGTAAGCCGTCGTCCGCACTTGCTGGAAATCGGTGCGGGCGAGCGGCCGCTCATAAGCCGGCAGATTGCGCGAGGTGCCGCATGCGCCTAACGACAGCGCCAACACGACCGCGAGGAGGACGGGAAGGATTCTCATTCCAACGGAGCCGGAAAGTTATTAACAGTTATTCACAAGCTCGACAAGGGCGTTTTCGGTCTGGCCGGGACGGGGCTCACGTGGCGCCATCTAAGCAGGGTCGACAGTTCCCGGCGCTTCGCACAGCGCAGCGTCTACATTGCATCGCCCCGGCTTTGCTCGAAATTGCGCGATGCTCGCGAAATTTGCCGACCACGTCTCGCAAACGCTCGAAGAAATCAAAGCGCAGGGACTTTTCAAAACCGAGCGCATCATTACCGGCCCGCAGAATGCGGAGATCCCGATCGCGGACGGCCGGCGGGTGATCAATCTTTGCGCGAACAACTATCTCGGCCTGGCCGATCATCCCGCGCTCATCGCCGCAGCGAAAGCCGCGCTCGATTCTCACGGGTTTGGGATGGCGAGCGTGCGCTTCATCTGCGGCACCCAGGACATTCACAAGGAATTGGAAGCTGCTCTCACGAAATTCCTCGGAACGGAGGACACGATTCTTTATCCTTCCTGTTTCGACGCCAACGGCGGCTTGTTCGAGACATTGTTAGGCGCGGAAGACGCGGTCATCTCCGACGAACTGAATCACGCCAGCATCATCGACGGCGTGCGCCTCTGCAAAGCGCAGCGCTATCGCTACAAGAATTGCGACATGGCCGATCTCGAGACGCAGTTGCAGGCCGCGAAAGAAGCGCGCTTCCGCCTCGTCGCGACCGACGGCGTTTTCTCGATGGACGGCACGATCGCGAACCTGAAAGGCGTTTGCGACCTGGCGGAAAAATACGACGCGATGGTGATGGTGGATGACGCGCATGCCGCCGGCTTCATCGGCAAAACCGGGCGCGGCACGCCGGAACATTGCGGAGTGCAGGGGCGGGTCGACGTGATTACGGGGACGCTGGGCAAAGCGCTCGGCGGCGCGAGCGGCGGCTACACGAGCGGACGCAAAGAGATTGTCGCGCTCCTCCGGCAGCGTTCGCGGCCTTATCTTTTCTCCAACACCGTTGCGCCGCCGATCGTCGCCGCGTCCTTGCAGGTGCTCACCATGCTGACCGCCTCCACGGACCTGCGCGACAAACTCGCCGAGAACACGAAATATTTCCGCGCCGCCCTGACGGAGCGCGGCCTAACGATAAAACCCGGCACACATCCGATTGTCCCGATCATGCTGGGCGACGCCACGCTTTCGCAAAAGTTCGCGACGCGGATGCTGGAGAAAGGCGTTTATGTGGTCGGCTTCTTCTATCCGGTTGTGCCGCAAGGCACCGCGCGCGTCCGAACCCAGGTGAGCGCGGCACATTCGCGCGTCGAGTTGGAGCAGGCCGTGAAAGCCTTCGCAGAAACGAACACGGAATTGGCCGGGTAACGGGCACCGCGCCGACCTGGCGACCGTGTTCCACCGTGGTTGCCAGCACGCAAGACGTGTGCGCCACCCGGCGGAGTGCTATCCCACCTGGTGCAGCGCGATGCTGGCGCCGACCCAGGTCTTGTTCTTATTGAAGTCGACTCCCATCATCTTGCCCTGGCTCATCCGGACGAGGTTGTTCGCGAGGATCGGCTCGCCCCCGTCGGGCCAGAGAAACATCATCCGTATCTCCGCCTTCGAGCGTCGGCCATCGATGGTTTGAAGAAATTCCGCGTACCGCACCTTCTTTTGCAGGATCCAGTTCTGCGGCGCTTCGAGCGCGGCCAGCTTTTCGCGCGTCGGTTCCATGTCGACCCCGAGCCCCGCGAAGGAGTAGAGCGGCTTGAGCACGTAATCTTCGAGGGATTCGTCAACTGGAAATTGATCGGCAAAATATGCCGGCGAAGTGTGCGCGGTCTTGAGGAAGGGGAGCGAATGTTTGCTCACCCGAAAATACCAGTTCGGGTGCCCGGCCCAGACGACATCGAGTTCGTCTTGAAAGTGGAAACCCGGCGTCACATCCGGCCGGCGCAGTAGCTCGTCGAAAATCACCCGGTTGTAGATCCGCTCAATCCGCACTTCGCGGCCGTCGCGCTCGTAAAACAACTGGCGGCCGCGTTTTCGAATCTTCGTCAGGCAGACCGGCCGAACACCGATCAGGCTTTCGCTACAGGCGAAATCGATCCGGGTTTTTTGCTTCTCCGGCTCGATCTCGAGCAGGATCACGTTCTCCGGATGGGCCGGACCAATGATGACCTCGCGGAGCAGAGAGAGATAGCTTTCGTCCTTCAATCCGCTGAAGGCCGAGGTCCAGTTCCGCGGGATGACTGGGAAGTTCTGGCGGATGCAACCGAGGAGAAGGAATTGAAAACCGTAGAGACTGGGGAACGCCTGCAACTCGATCAGGCGCGGGGTGAGCCGTCCGCCTTCCTCGCAAATCCCAAAGTCCACGACGAAAAAGTTGGGGTGGGCAGTTTCGTTAGGCACTTCCAGTCCCGGCGGGATCGCGCTGGCGGCGTGCCGCGCAAATTCCGTGGTGCGCGTCCGCACCACGATTTCATTCGCCGCACCGACCACTTCGTCCGTGAACTCCCGTGTCAGAAAAACCGGCGTCTCGGAAATCCGAAAATCCGCCGGCCAGCGTTCCGTGTGCTGGACACAATTGAGAAACGCTTCGTACCTGGCCGGTGAAAATTCGGCATTGAACCGGGCGCGCAGAGTCGGATCCATCGGCCGTGAGCATGGCACAACGAGCCGCTTACGACAAAGCGGTCGCCGACGGCTGCCACAGTTCCTTGCGCTCGAAAAACCGATTGAAAAACGTGCAACCCGCATCGCCGGGGTGGCTGGCCTTTACATGTCTGGTCCGTTCCCGCTAATCTCCGGCCCGCATGACCGCTGCCGCTCAACCCGAAGATGCCGCGCCGCTTCTGGGCGAAGACCACCGGCCTGATTTCCTCGGCCACCCGCGCGGGCTCTGGTACCTGGCCTTCACCGAGGCGTGGGAACGCTTTTCCTTCTACGGCATGCAGGCGCTGCTCGTCCTTTACATGGTCAAGTATCTCCTGCTGCCGGGGCGCATCGAACATGTCGTCGCGTTCGACGCCTTCCGCCGGCTCCCTCTTTATAGCGGACTCCAGGGCCAGGCGCTCGCCTCCGCTATCTTCGGTACCTACGCCGCCAGTGTTTATCTCACGCCGATCTTCGGCGGCTTTCTTGCCGATCGCATTCTCGGCCGGCGCCGCACCGTGCTGCTTGGCGCCCTAACGATGGCGGCCGGCCATTTTCTCATGGCCTTCGAGGCCGCGTTTCTCTTCGCGCTTCTCTGCCTGGTCCTCGGGAGCGGCATGTTTAAGGGTAATATCGCCAGCCAGGTCGGCTCACTTTATAAACCGGAAGACCTCCGCCGCGCCGACGCCTTCCAGATTTTCTACCTCGGCATCAACGCCGGCGTCATCGCCTCGCCGCTCATCGTCGGCACGCTCGGCGAAGTTTACGGCTGGCACTACGGTTTCGCTGCCGCCGGCGTCGGCATGCTCCTCGCCATCGGCATTTACCTTTCCGGCCAGAAGTATTTGCAGGGCGAAGAAATCGACGCCCGTGCTGCCGTCGCCGCGAAGACTCCGCGCGCGAAACTCACCGGGCGCGACTGGCGCGCCGTCATCGCGCTCCTTCTCCTCATTCCAGTGCTCGCGGTCGCGATCGTGCCGAACAACCAGATTTTCAACGCCTACCTCGTCTGGGGCGATCAACAGTTCGATCTCGTCTGGTTCGGTAAAAAACTGCCGACCACCTGGCTTGTTACCCTCGATGCGATCGTCAGCGTCAGCTTCCTCGCGCTCGTCGCGCTTTTCTATCGTTGGTATGGGAAGCGTTGGCGCGAACCCGACGAGACCACCAAGCTCATCATCGGCTCCGGCTTCTCGATCGGCGGAACACTCTGCCTCTTCACGGCCGCCGCCACCCAACAGGCCGGTCACAAGATCGGACTTTTCTGGCCGGTCGCCTTCCACTTCGTCAACAGCATCGCGTTCGCGCATCTCCTCCCGATCAGCCTCGCGCTCTTCGCCAAGTACGCGCCGAAAGCGATCAACGCCACCGTCATCGGCCTCTATTACCTGGCCTTCTTCTGTGCCAATAGCCTCGTCGGCTGGGTCGGCGGCTTCTACCAGACGATGCCGACCACCACCTTCTGGCTCCTGCACACCGGTTTCGCCGCCGGGTCAGGGCTGTGTTTCGTGATTTTCAAATTCGTCGCCAGCCACCATCTCACGGTGGAGCCGGGGTGACCTTGAGAGGGGGTCGATCAGGCTAAGCGGGCGACGTCGAATTCGATGCATCGGAGCGTCTGCCGACTCACAATATTTCACACTTGTTGAATCCAAATGTCTCAAGCGAGGTATCATACCGGTATGCTTCACGACTTCAGGTTTGCATTTCGACAGCTGGTGAAGGCACGGGCTTTTACGGCGGCGGCGGTCATCGTGCTCGCGCTCGGGATTGGCGCGAACACCGCCATCTTCAGCCTCATGAACACGCTGCTCTTCCAGCGGCCGCATTACACGAAGGCGGACGAGATCGTGCAGGTCTTTTCGCAGGATAAGAAAAACCCGAAGACGTTTCGCGGCTTTTCCTATCCGACCTACCTCGATATCCGCGACCAGAACAGCGTCTTCTCCGGAGTGATGGCGCACAACCTGGCGATGGTCGGGGTGGGCGATAAAGGAAATACCCGGCGCGCGTTTACCGACGTCGTGAGCGCCAATTATTTCTCGGTCATGGGAGTAATGCCGATACAGGGTCGCGCGTTCCGGGCGGAAGAGGAAACACCGGACACCAACTCAGCGGTCGCGATCGTGAGTTACAACTATTGGAAGAAGGAAGGACTCAATCCGGCAATGCTCGGCTCGACGATCACGATCGACAGTCGGCCCTTCACCGTGATCGGGATTCTTCCGCAAGGCTTTACTGGCACGACCCAGATCTTCGCGCCGGAAATCTGGCTGCCGCTCGGGGTTTACGACCAGGTCGCGAACGATTTCGAGACGGAGAACAAGGACAAGCTCGATGATCGCGGAGGCCGTCAACTCATGATCGTCGGCCGGCTGAAACCGGGCGTGACAGCCGCCGCGGCTGCTCCGGCCTTGAAGACGTTGGCGGCGAGTCTCGAGCAGGCCTATCCAGTCGAGCAGAAAGATCAGACGTTCACGCTGGAAACGCTTTCCCGTTTTGCCATCAGCACCAGCCCGACCAGCGGCAACAATATCAAACGACTGGCGCCGCTCCTCTTCGGAATGTCGGGTGTCGTGCTGCTGGTCGCCTGCCTGAACCTGGCCAACATGCTGCTCGCGCGGGGCGCGGCGCGGCGCAAAGAAATCGCGATCCGGCTGGCGCTGGGCGCCAGTCGCGGTCGGATCGTGCGGCAATTACTCGTCGAAGGTTTCGTCCTCGCACTGGCCGGCGGAGGTTTCGGATTGCTCCTGGGTCTTTGGTCGTCCGATCTCCTCGTGGCGTCGTTAGGCAAAAAAATGCCGATCGATATCGTCTGGCAGGGCGGCCTGAGCGCGCCGGTGCTCGCGGCGACGTTCGCCTTTTGCCTCCTCGGGACGCTGGCCTTCGCGCTCGGACCGGCGCTGAAGCTGTCGAAAGCCGCAGTCATTGGCGATCTGAAGGAACAGGCAGGCGAAGATACAGTCGTTAGGCGCGGGAAGTTTTGGCCGCGCAATCCGCTGGTCGTGGTGCAGATCGCGTTTTCGCTCGCGCTGCTCACCGCGGCCGCGCTCTTCATTCGCGGCGCGGGCAAGGCGGCGGCCGTCGAGACCGGTTTGCAGACGAGCTCGAATTACCTCCTGGAAGTCGACGCGAGTCTCGCGACCTACGATCAGGCACGCTCGCTCAATCTCTATCGCACGCTCGAGGAACGGCTCGCCGCCCTGCCCGGCGTCGAACGCGCGAGCATCTCCTCCACTGTTCCGTTCGGGATGGTCTCGCTCGACAAGTCGGTGCAACGCGGCGGAGCCAATCCGGCGCCGGACGCGAAGCCGGCCACCGCCGCGGAAGGTCTCGCGTTCACGGCGAACTGGAACAGTGTGGGTGCGGATTATTTCAAAACCGTGGGCTTGCCCCTGCTGCGCGGTCGCGCCTTCAACATCTCGGAAGCGATGCATCAAACGTCACCGAAAGTCGCGATCATTGACGAAGTGCTCGCGAAAAAACTCTGGCCCGATGGCGACGCGCTGGGCCAGCGAATTCAATTTGCGGAGAAGGGTCCGACTACGGCGAAGGGTGGCGGTGACGGAACGAGAGCGCAGATCGAGGTCGTCGGGATCGTGCCTTACGCGCGGAACGATTTGTTCGAGAAAAATCCTGGCGGCATGCTTTATCTCCCCTTTGCCGGTGGTTTCCAGAGCAACGTTTTCTTTCACATCAAGTTCGCGCCCAACGCCGGCCGCGATGTCGGCACGACCACGGATCTCATTCGTCGCACCGTGCGCGAAGTGGATGCCGCCGTTCCGGTCTTGACCTTGAAGACGTTCGCGCAACATCTCGAGGGCAATCTCGAGCTCTGGATCGTGCGCGCGGGCGCGGCGTTGTTCAGTACCTTTGGCGCTCTGGCGTTGGTGCTCGCGACCGTGGGTGTGTACGGCGTGAAAGCCTACTCGGTCGCGCGTCGCACCCGGGAAATTGGGATTCGCATGGCGCTGGGCGCGCAGCGCGAGACGGTGCAATGGATGATCCTGCGTGAAGGCACCGTGATGCTGGCGAGTGGAGTGTTGCTCGGCCTGCTGTTGGCGGCGGGGACTGGCAAACTCATTAGCGGAATGCTCTACAACGTCGGCGCGCTCGATCCGCTCGCGTTTACGATTGCACCGATCGTGCTCGCGGCAGCAGCGTTAATCGCGACTTGGCTGCCGGCCCGGCGCGCCACGCGGATCAGCCCGATGGCCGCGCTCCGAACGGAATAGGCTCCGGCTGTTGGGCGCGTGCTTAGACGAAGAGTTTCCCGCGCTCCGGGCGCTTGGCAGATGTTCCGGAGAGCGCCCCGAAAGCGTTCTGGGCTGATGCAGGCGTCCTCGCCGTCACGAACATTAGACTCTGATTGATACCCGTCTTGTCCCTTTCGACGCTATCCTCACCTCCAGGGCGCGAATAGACCTCGGTTCATCCTTCCTGCGCGAGCGTCGCGTCAGCGACCTCCTTCAAGAGCTGACGAGCACAACGAAAGCGCCCGGCAAACTTCTCGGAATGCTCCTTCTGGAGGGCCGGGGCAAAATTGTCCCGGTAACGGTGATACTCCTCGAGCGACCGGCAATGATACTGCATCACGTAACTCGGATCGGCGACGGCGGAGTCGATCACCTTGTAGACGCGACACTCGGAAAAGCATCCAGTCCGGACGACATCGGGAACATGAATGCGCTTCATCCAATCGAGCCACTCCGACTCAATGCCGGCGTCAATGGTTATCGTAACGGAATAAATAACCATATTGTCGCGCCTCAATCTACCTCACGGAATTGGTCCCGGCGAATTGTCTTGACTCGTATTGGTGCAGCTCTCATGCTTGTCGGTCGCCGGTAGCCACTTGCTACTGGGATCTTCTTATATGTTACAGATACATTCGTT
>DATMNS010000315.1:0-3468 GCA_035568735.1 Chthoniobacterales bacterium
GGCCGTCATCGCCGGCGGTGCGCGGCGCCAGGACTCGGTTCACTCCGGCCTGCAGCGGGTTGGCGCCACGGCGGAGTACGTCGCCGTCCACGATGCGGCCCGGCCGCTCGTTAGGCCGGAAATGGTCGAGCAAATTTTTCAAGCGGCGCGGACCCACGACGGGGCCGCGTGTGCCGCACCCGTGAGCGACACGCTGAAGCGCGCCGGTGCGGACCGGGTAGTGACCGGCGGGGTGGAGCGGGAGAATCTTTTCGCCGTCCAGACGCCACAAATCTTCCGCCGCGATTTTTTGACGAAAGCCTATGCCGCGGTTTTCGCAGCCGGCCTCGAGGTAACCGACGAGATTTCGGCCGTCGAACGGGCGGGCGGCAAAGTGGTGCTCGTGCCTAACGAGGAACCGAATTTCAAAATCACCTGGCCGCCCGATCTTCCGCTCGCGGAATTCGTCCTGCGAACGCGTACCTGAAGCGGCTCGTGCAGCGTCTACAAGTATCGGCTAACCAGCGGGAGAAGCGGTGTGACATCCGCCGGTTTGAAAGCGCGGCCTTTGGCCCGTTTCGCCGGTGGTGGCAGATCGCGCACCGGTAAGAGATCGCCGTTCTTCCAGACCCAGGCATCCTTGTTATAGGGACCGACCTTGCGCGGGTCGCTCCAGGTATGAATCGAGACGAGGCGGTCGGTGATGGCTGACGCGATGTGCATCGGGCCGCTGTCCACGCTGACGGTAAAACGCGCCCGGCGAATCAGCCAGATGAGCTGCAGCACGGTGGTGTGATTGAGCAGGTTGACGCAGTTTTCCGGCACCGGCATTTCCCGTTTCGTCAGGCCGGCGAGGACCACGCGGCGCGGCGCGAGCGCATGACAAAATTCCTCGACCGCCAGATCGCTGAGCGATTTGCGACGGCCGCGGGCAAAGGGATGGAGAAGGACAAACGGTTCATCCTCGTCGAAGCGCGGGATCGGGTCGCCGGTAGGGAGGGGAAAGCGGAGCGGATGGAGGCGGCGGGCTCCGAAATCTTCGGCCAGCGCGAGGTAACGTTCGACCGCGTGCGCGCTCCGATCGACCGGCGTGACGTGATCGTAAAACCAGCGCGCTCCTTCCCGGGCGTCGCTCATCCCGTAAAACTCGCGTGGATGGCTTTTTCGTCCAATGAGCGCGCTCCGCAGCAGACCCTGGAAATCCAGCGCGGCATCCGGTTGCAGGCGGGCCGTCTGCCGGAGCCATGGGAGCAGGTGTTTCGACATGCCGAAACCGCGCAGCTCGCCCCGCGGAAAAATGTGGACGTGATCGATGGAGCGGTTCCCGCGCAGGAGCGGCGCCCATTCCGGATTGATCACCCAGGTAATGTCGGCCTCGGGGTAAGCATCGCGAATAAGGGCGGCCGCCGGCAACGTGTGCACCACGTCGCCGAGCGAACTCGGCTTGATGATGAGGATGGACTGAATTGCTGATCTTGCAGACATCTCTCGCGGAGCGGGTGGATTGATTCCTAATCAGCGATCCGAGATCAACAATCAGCAATTTCTGCCTAACGACCCACCGCCAGGCGGTCGGCGAGGCGATCGGGCAAGCCGGCGGCCCGAATCTTTTTCTGGGCGGTCTCCAGATCGTATTTGACCCGCCGCTGCTCGACCACCTGGCGGTCAGTGTCGAAAATGCAATAGGCGGCCCGCCAGTCGCGGTCGCGCGGCTGGCCGACGCTTCCGGCATTGATAAAATATTTCTTCCCGGCGGAAAGGACGATCTGCCCCACCGGGATGCGACGCACGCTGTCGTCTTGGATGAAGGCAGTCGGCCAGTGGGTGTGGCCAAAAAAGCAGAGCGCAGTGTGCTGATAGGTAAAGCTGGCGATCGCATCGAGATCATTGAAGATGTAGCCCCACTGCCCCGGAGTATCGAGGGTCGCATGCACGATCGTGAAGTCGTGCACCTGTCTCGTTAGGCGGAGATCGGCCAGCCAGGCTTTGGCGTCCGCGGAAAGGTTTTCCCGCGTCCAGCCGATTGCTTCCTCGGCCAGTTCGTTGAAGCCTTCGGTCGAGGCAACGATCGAAGCCTGCTCATCGTGATTCCCTTTGACCACCGGACATTCGAGTTCCTGGATGAGCTTGACGCACTCGCCCGGGCTCGCGTTGTAACCGACGATATCGCCGAGGCAGACGAAGTGCGTGCAGGCCTGCGCGCGCGCGTCCGCCAGGACCGCCTGAAGCGCTTCGAGGTTGGCGTGGATGTCACTCAAGATGGCAAAACGCATCGGAACAATCTACTGCGCTGCTTCGGGGATGCACTGATCCAACGGGATATTGAGCTCCTGTTCGAGAAATTTTAAGCGCGTGAGCAAAGTCGGCAGGCGTTCGTGCGCACCGCGGTCGTAGAGACGGCGCAGCGCCTGATAAGCCGCGCGCTCCTCTCCCGGCGCGGAGGAAAGTTCGTAGGCGGCGAAGCGCTTGTCATACTCCGGAGCGCCGGGGAGCGCGGCCGCTTTCGCGTAACACCTGGCGGCCGCGGCGTGATTGTTCAGCTTCTCTTTGTAAAGGCGGGCGAGCGATTCGTAGAGCTTCGGACGGTCCGGGTTGTTCTTGATCCCGCGCTCGAGAAAATCCTTGCCGAGCGCAACATACTCCCGCTGCGCTTTGCGGCGCAGGAGGTCGTCAGGCTGGGCCGGGTCGTGGAGCGCGGCGACGCTCGCATTCCAAGCCATGTGCCAGGCCGCCATGTCCCAGAAGAGGATGGAACGCGGCTGGAGCGTGGTCGCTTCGCGAAAGAGCAGGAGCACCCGGCCCCACTGGGTTCGCTCCCAGGCAACGTGCGCCTGGATGAAGACAACGTCCGCGACGAGTGAACGAAAACCACTCAAAGCCGCGAGAAAACCGAGCTGCCCGATTTGTTCGCGCAAACCGAGCCCGAGTTCGGCTTCGTGAAAATAGGCGCTCCGGTGTTGTTGAGCGAGAGCGGACTCGATCGGCAAACGGAGCGCACCGAAGGCCAGGAGAAGGAGAAGGAGGAGGGCGCCGCGGGTCATAGTTCCTTCCCGTGAAAAGCCACCCAGGCGAAGAAAAAATAGATCGACGTGTAGACGCAGCCGAGGACCGCCGTCTGGGCAAAGAGCGCCGCTGGGATGGCGGTCCCGGCGACGATGTCATCGATTAGATTGAAGAGTTGCAGATCGGGGAAGGCGAGGGTGACGAGGGCGAGAAAGGTTTTCGCGAGCCAGCCGCCGCCGTGTTGCTGGAGCCAGTATTCGCGTGCCGTCGACTGGAGATGGCCGATGAGGTAAATGCAAACCATCACCACGATCGTAAAGATATTGGACGTCGCAAAGGTGGAAACAAAAAGGGTGAGCGAGGCGAGCAAAGAAGCTTTCAAGTAAATGATGGCGATGCCCGGGAGCAAGTTGGCGCTGAAGGCCGAAGCCCGCAGACCGCGGACTGCCTCCTCGACCTGGGCCGGACGCAGGCCGGCGGTTTCGC
>DATMNS010000316.1:0-2935 GCA_035568735.1 Chthoniobacterales bacterium
ATAGCCGCCACCACCACCACCGTAGCCGCCGCGACCGCCGCCGCCACCACCCGGGCGTGCTTCACGCGGACGCGCTTCGTTCACGGTCAAGGGCCGGCCTTCGACCGTCTTGCCATTGAACTCCGTGATCGCTTTTTGCGCATCGGCCTCATTGGTCATGGTGACAAACGCGAAGCCGCGCGATTTACCGGTAAATTTGTCCTGCATCAGGGTGACTTCCGAGACCGCGCCCGCCTGGGCGAAGAGGTCCTGGAGGTCGGTTTCGGTCGTATTGAAGGAAAGATTTCCTACGTATAGTTTGGTGCCCATCTGAGTTTATTCTTTAATTGAAACGCTGCTCGGCCACTGTTCCCGCTTATCGGATTTCAAATCGCCACTGAATAAACTCAACTGACAATTCACCAACGTCCGGACCCGCAATTTCTGGCGGCTATGTAAGGTGAATCGGCAGGCAAATCAAGCAGAATAAACGAGGGCGATTTTTCGCAAAATGACGGAGCAGAGAAGCAACGAGGATGAAGCCAAACGGCTCCGGGTCGCGGTCGTCGCGGCCGGGGTAATCAGCCCCCTCGGGGCGGGACTCGAAGCGACGCTGACCGCCCTGCGGGAAGCGCGGGATTGCGTCTCGCCGGTCGAGCGCTTCCCAGTCGAGGAATGCCGCTGTACCACGGCCGGACAGGTGGAGGACGCCTGGCTGGCGGACGTTTTGCCTAACGACCGGCGGGCGCGCCGCCTGCATCGCGCCTCGCGCATGATGATTGGCGCACTGGCGGAATTGCTTGAGCAGGCGCCGGGGTTCCGCCCGCAATTGACCGTCGTCGGGACGACCAGCGGGGGAATGAGTTTCGGCGAACAATATTACCGCGCGCTCCAGCAGCCCGGGGCGCGCGCGGCGCACCTGCCGGGGTGGATCGCCAATTACCCGCCGCAAAAGCCGGCGGTCGATGCGCTCGAGGCCTGCAGCCTCGCCTCGCCCTGCCAGGTCATCGCGAACGCCTGCGCCTCCGGCACGAACGCGATCGGCCACGCCTTCGAGTGCATCCGCGCGGGGCTCTACGACCGCGTCCTAACGGGCGGCTACGACGCGCTCTCGGAATTGGTATTTGTCGGGTTCGATTCGCTGCAAGCGGCCACGCCGGACAAGTGCCGGCCCTTTGACGGCGCGCGCAACGGCCTCGTCCTCGGGGAAGGCGCGGCGCTCCTCGCGCTCGAGAATCTTGAACACGCGCAGGCGCGCGGGGCGAAGATCCTCGCGGAAATCAGCGGCTACGGCATCTCGACAGACAATCATCATCTCACCCAGCCACATCCGTCGGGCATCGGCCCGCGCCAGGCAATGGGGCGTGCGCTGCAAAGCGCGGGGCGGGCGCCGGCGTCGATCGGTTACATCAACGCGCACGGCACCGCCACCCCGTTCAACGATGCGGCAGAGGGAAAAGCAATCGCCGAGTTGTTCGACCGCGTGCCGGTTAGCTCGACCAAGGGGATGATGGGGCACTCCTTAGGCGCAGCCGGCGCGATCGAGGCGGTGTTTACCATCCTGGCGCTGCGCAGCGGTTTTCTCCCGGCCAATATCAACTTCCGCGTCTCGGATCTGGGACTCGATCTCGACATCGTGGCGAATAAAGTGCGCGCGGCCGACTGCGCCGTGGCGCTTTCGAATTCGTTTGGCTTCGGCGGCACGAACGCTTCCATCGTACTCGAAGCGCTGGCGGCATGAGCCTGCGCCTCGCCGGCCTCGGCTGGGTTACGCCCCTCGGAAGCACGATCGGCGAAGTCTGGACGAAGCTGCTCGCCGGCGTGGAGGCGAAAGCGGCCACGTTAGGCGAGTCGTTAGGCGAAAAGAGCTGCCGCGTTTTTCCCGTCCCGGCGCCGGCGATCGCCGAGGCCGCCCGGCATCCACGGCTTCGGCGCTCGAGCGCGATCTCGCGCTTCGCGGCGGTCGCGGGGTTGAGCGCGTTGCGCGACGCCGCGCTCGAGCTGAATGAAGCGAGCGCGGCGCGGACCGCCCTGATTTTTGGGATTTCGAATGGCGGGGTAATCTACACCAAGCGCTTTTATCACGAGATCGTGAAGTCGGGTGCGGCCGCAGCCAGCCCGCTCCTGTTTCCGGAGACGGTTTTCAACGCGCCGGCCAGCCATCTGGCGGCCATTCTCGGCATCACCGGCGCCAGTTACACGGTGGTCGGCGACGGCGCGGTCGGGATTCTGGCGCTGAAGATGGCGGAGGATTTGATGGCCGACCCGGGGCTGGATCGCTGCCTGGTGGTGGGGACGGAGGAGGCCGACTGGTTGCTCTGCGATGCCTATCGCAAATGGCGCCTCCTCCGCGCGGAACCGCCGATCGAGCCGTTCGCACGGCGACCCAAAGGCATGATCCTGAGCGAAGGCGCCGGCGCGGTGTTGCTCGCGCGCAGTGGGACGTTGGAAATCGAACGCATTCATCCGGGCGGAAATTTTGCGCGACAGCGCGAAGCCGTCGGGCAACTCGACGCGATTTGCCGGGAGTTAAAAGGCGACGCGCCGACGGACCTCGTGGTCGCGAGCGCGAACGGCACCTTCATCGACGCCGCCGAGCGCGCGGCGATCGCGAACCATTTTGCGGCCGCGGCGCTTTACACGCCGAAACCGGCGCTCGGCGAGAGTGTGGCCGCGGGCGCCATCTGGCAGTTGATCTGCGCCGCGCAGGCGTTGCGCACGCAGCGATTGCCGACGATTCTGCATGCGCCGGCGAAGCTTGGCCTGACGATCACGCCGCCGGGGACCAGGAATGACTGGCAGCGGGCCGTCGTAACAACTTGCGGACTGAATCAACAAGTCGCCGGACTCGCGCTGCGTCGCTGATCCTCGTCGTGCTTGCGATCGATCGTTTCGATTACGATTCACGAGCTGGAGCCGGAATGGCAAAAGGGTTTTCACTTTGCAACCGCTTCGT
>DATMNS010000317.1:0-3319 GCA_035568735.1 Chthoniobacterales bacterium
GACAAACGCCCTTGGGTTCGCCGGAAGTTCCTGAAGTGTAGATGATGGTGACGAGATCTTCGCCTTGGCGGGGATTGGGCGGGCCGGCAATTCCCTTTTGCAACGGCGCGGACTGAAGGATTTCGTCGAAGGTGGCGCGAGGCGGGGCTTCGAGCCAGACTTGTGAAACACTTTCGGCGAGGGCAGCATCGCTCGTGATCAGCAGGCGCGGGGTGCAATCCTTCATCATGGCGACGAGTTCGGCGGGTGCCTGGCGGGAATAGAGGGGTACGACGACGAGGCCCTCGGCCATGAGAGCGAGATCGATCGCGGCCCAGCGAATGGAGTTTGGCCCGAGCAAGGCGCAGCGGGCGCCGGCCTGCAGACCGGCGCCACGAAGATAGGCGCGGGCGCGGGCGACCTGATCGAGAAGTTCCGCGCCGGAGACGCTCACGAACTCCGTGCCGCGGATTTCGCGCAAAACGACGTGGTCGGAGGCCTGCTGCAATTGCGTAAACGTGTTTTCGAGAAAATTGGGCATCGGCTTCAGCGCCCTGCCGCCAGAACGGCGGGAGAGGAATCGTATTGCTCCACGAGCTTTCGCAGATTGTCGCTGAACGGCGGCAAGTTGTCTTCCCAGCTCAGGACGCCTTTGCGCAAGGGAAATTCGGGATAGGTCTTGCGAATTTCGTCCTCGAAGAAAACGGCCATGCGCGACATGGCCTTGAGGTTGGAAACGACGGTGCGGCCGATGGAGTCGCGGATGGAGTCAGCTTCGACGACTAGCTTTTCCATGACGTCGAGGAGCTTGGGGCCGAGATCTGGATCGTCGACGTTGAGCAGCAGGTGCTGGTGGCCGCGCTCGCGCATAAGGTTGCGTATGCGCTCGTCCATGGTGACGCCGGCAGAGACGACCCCAGCGGGCATGCAGGTGACGATGCCGTGATAACGCGAGGAGACCATGTAGGTGCACGCGCGGAGAATCGAGACGAGTTCGAACATGTCGTAATCGTCGGACGTGAAAATCGGCGTGCCGGGAATTTCCTTTTCGATGGCGCGGCAGGCGACTGCGTCGAGACGTTCCATGGCCACGAGGATCGGGAATACTTTGTGGCGTTGCAGGAAAGCTTTGGCAGCTTGCGCGTAACCGGCGACGTAGTGGTTGAACTTGCGATCGACTTCGGCGCCGGATTCGAAGAAATAGACGGTGCGGTACTGGCTGTCTCTGTAAGCGCCGGTGGTGACGCGAGCGATGTACTTGGCGATGGAAGCGCGCACGGGCCAGACGAAGGGATGAATCGGGCAAAGAACGAGGATGGGAGTTTTTTCGTCCCACCCGGCTTTGCGCAACGTATTGCGGGCGAAGTCGGGCGGGCGAGGTTCGAAGGTCCAGGCAGTGTCGGCGCCGAGTTCGTTGGGGACGCCGAGGCCGGAGAGGAGTTGCTGCGATTCGAGGCTGCGCGTGATGACCAGCGATTCGCGGGTGTAGCGCGCGCACATCCACTCGATGAGATCGTCCATGTGGCCGGCATCGCCGGCGTAGGCGACGGAAAGCTTGTTCTCCGCGGAAGCGAGGCCGAGCGAGCCGATCATCATCGTGGTTAGCGCGTTGGCGAATTTGCTCTTGAACATCGAGCCTTCGCAGGCGACGACACCGTGATTGGCGTGGACTTCGCGGAAAAGGAACGGAGGAAAGACGTCGGGGAGGTGCACCTGGCGCGAGCCCTCGAAATAGCCCTGGGTGCGGTCGAAACTCTGGGTCATCACGCTGAGGTCGACGTTATGCGCGCCGAGGACGTGACGGATCTGGCGCAGGGTTTCCTGGACGCGGACGTCGCTGCCGGTGTTGCGTGTGCCGTTGTAGCCGGCAAAGAGCAGCTTGAGCTTTTCGCCGGGCGTCCAGCGCTTGCCGATGCCAAACATCCAACTGAAGCGCCGGAACTCGATCATGGCGCTGACCCAGGCGACGAGGAGGAAATCGGTCATACGCCGGCTCCGCTGGCGCTTACGACGACGCTCTTGCCCGCGCCCGCCGGCCAGGATTTTGCGGGATATTTGAATTTGTTGGCGCGGCTGAACTGCAAGAGCGGGTACGCATAGGTGGAAAACTTTGCGGGCGCTTCGCCCATTTCCTGTACGACGCGGGAATTATCGAACACGGTGTTCCAATCGAGATACGGCCAGAAAACTTTCAGCAAGGAAGCTCCATAGCCAACCGGCCCGCCCTTGAAGGCCAGCCAGTTCACGGTCTTGGAGAAAGGCCCGCCGAGCCACGGCTGGTAGCTGGGCTTGGACCATCCGCCAATTTCGGCCAGCGCATCGGTGAGTTCTTTATACGTCTGCGCGCCGGTACCAGAAGATAGATGATAAATGGCGCAATTCGGTTTTTCCATTTGGTGAATTTTAACGATAGCCGCGCCGACGTAGTTTGCGGGGACGATATCAATTTTATCGTTGGGGCGTAGCGGGAGCACGGGAAAGCGCGCGAGGGTATCGAAGGCCTGCACCATGTCGAATTGCGAGGTTTCGGGCCGGCGGGAGTCGCCAAGCACAATGGCGGGGCGGAAAATCGTGCGGGTCACGTCGGGGAGAAGCTGGTGGACCATGTGCTCGGAGAATTTCTTGGTGCGGGCATAGGGGTCGTAGTCGGAGCGGTTCCAATCGATGGAACCGTCTTCGCTGACGACTTCATTCTGGCGCTTGCCGGCGACGGCGACGGTGGAAACGTGGGAATAGCGGCGCAGGCCGTGGCGATTCTGGGCGCGGCGGGCGAGCTGGATGACTTCGAGCGAGCCGCGAAGATTCACGTTCAGGCACTGCTTTTCGGATTTGCGATTCAAAGAGGCGGCGCAGTGAAGGATGGAGTCGGTGGAATCGACCAGCGCGTGATACTCGTCGTCACTGAGACCGAAGCGCTCGCTGGTGAGATCGCCGCGAAAGATGCGCACACGGGAGTTCAGGTGTTCCAGGAATTCGGGAAAGGTGAAGTGGAGTTGCAACGATTGCCAGAGGCGTTCGCGGGCTTCCTGTTCGGTTTTCGCGCGGACGAGGAGATTCAGGCGATCGGCATGGCCGGTGAAGAGACCCGCCACGAGGTAGCTGCCTAGATATCCAGTGGAACCTGTCAGGAAAATAGCCATAGACGGATGACGGCGCTTCAGCGGATCGCCGCCGACGCAGCTTCCTCCGGTGGCGCCGACCAGTTGAGCGCGCGCGGCTCGCGAGCCTCGAGCGGCTTCCCTTCCATCAAGGGGTAGCACCAGCGGCGGAGAGCCGGTATGTGGATGTTAATCCAGTAGTCCCACCAGTCAATGGTTTCCGGCGAAAAGTCGAACATCTT
>DATMNS010000318.1:0-9648 GCA_035568735.1 Chthoniobacterales bacterium
ACGGGATTCCGTTCTCCATCAAGGTGCCCAGGGTGCGGGAAAACTGCGCGTAATATTGATGCTGGCGGACACGGCCGTAACCCGGAATGGCCAGGCGAAATCGATCCCAGGTCAGCCGTCCCTCGTCGCTCCGGACGAAAGCACGGAACCCAACGGCGCCGCCGATCACGACGAGCACAAAGACCCACCAATAACCGGTGATTACATGGTTGGCGCCAACCAAGACCCGCGTCGGCAAGGGCAAACTGCCCCCGGTTTGCGCCATGAAATTCGTCAACTGCGGCACCATGAAGGTGATGAAAATGATGATCAACGCCGAACCGGCGAGGGCCAGAAACGCCGGGTAAATCAGCGCCTGCTGAACGCGGTCGCGCAGATTCTTGGTCTGCATCAAATGTTCGACGACGCGCGTTAGAATCTCGGGCAACGCGCCGCTCGCCTCGCCCGCGCCCACCATGTTCACGTAGAGCGCCGGGAAGATGCGCGGGAAATCCCGCAGCGCCTGCGAGAAGCTGCGACCATCCACCAGCGCCTGGTGCAGCGCATGCGTCATCTGCTGGACGCGCGGATGTTTCAGGCGTTTCTCCAGCACGCCGAGGCTCTCGTCGAGCGTCATGCCGGCTTGCAGGAGGTGGCCGAGCTGCTCGGTGAAAATCAGCAGCTGGCCATGGGGAATTTTGAGATTTTGCGCGGGCGGCGCGGCCGCCACCGTGGCTTTGCCATCGAGGACCTGCGGCCCAGTGGCGATGGCTTCGATCCGAATCGGAACGCAATCCTGTTGCTCGATCTGCTGGATCGCGATCGCGCGATCCGCGACATTGAGCACGCCTTCAACGAGGCCACCCTGGGCGTTGCGGGCGCGGTAGGAAAATTGCGGCATTGATCGAAAGTGGGCGCTGAAATTAACCCGCTGCGTCGCCGCCGTCCAATCGTTGCGCTACGTTCGCGGACCGATGCGAACGGCATTCGAAAAAATTGAGCTGCACAGCGGCACGACGGTGGCCGTGTCCGAATATGGCCTGCCATCCGGCGCGCCGGTTTTCTTTTGTCACGGCTGGCCCAGCTCGCGCACGATGGCGGAGCTGACGGATGCGGCGGCGCGGGAACTCAATTTGCGGATCATTTCTCCCGACCGGCCCGGGATAAGAGATTCTTCGCTGCAGCCTGATCGCAAATTGCTCGACTGGCCGCCGCTCCTCGCCGAGCTGGCCGACCAGATGGGGATCGCCACGTTTCGCATTCTCGGAATTTCCGGGGGCGCTCCCTACGCCCTGGTCGCGGCTTGGGCCCTCCCGGAGCGCGTCAGTGCAATCGCGGTCGTGAGCGGCGCGCCCCCGTTGGCCGACCTCACCGACCGCAGCGGGCTGCTCGCGCTTTATCGCTGGCTCCTTTTTTTCTATCCGCGTCATCGCGGGCTGCTCCGCTTTTTCTTTCACGCCGCGCGCCCGTTCCTTTCCCTGAAACTTCCGATTCGTTTGCGCCCGTTGCTCCTCCAGTTTCTGCAACCGTGCGATGCCAACGTGATGCGCGACGTGGCCGCCTTCGAGGCCTGCTTTGAAAGTCAGCGCCAGGCCTGGCGCGCCTCGGCCGATGGTCTGATGGTGGACGCGGAAATCTACGCGCAACCGTGGGGATTTCCGCTCGGGGAGATCCGGGTGCCGGTGCGTCTCTGGCATGGCCGGAAGGATCGCAGTTTTCACTGGCAGCTCGCCCAGTCGTTAGGCGCGCGCCTCCCGTATTGCAGCGCGCACCTGGTCGACCAGGAGGGCCATTATTCGCTGCCGATTCGCCACATGCGCGAGATCCTCGAAGATCTGCGCTCCGCCTAACGTCGGCAGTTTTCCCTGTTCGTCGGCGCGAAAATCGCTCAATTGACAGGGTGGAAGATTTTACGGGAAGCACGACGCGGGATCCGCCGGTCCGCCGCAATTCGAATCTCGGGCCGGAGTTTGAGGCCCGCGTCCATCGCCTGGTGGCCGACTGGGGCGCGGAGAAATCTCCGGAGTTAATCGAGGAATTGATCGCCACCGCTCTCAAGATGGCGCGCGACAAAATAGGCACCGGCGACCTGAAGCTGATGAACCGCTCGCTCAAGGAACTGCGCTACGCCGCCAAGATCTTTGCCCCGTATCGCGACGTGCGGAAAGTGGTCGTCTTCGGTTCGGCCCGGACCGCGGCGACCGACCCTGAGGCGCAGCTCGCCGAGGAGTTTGGGCGCCAGATGGTGGCGAACAAATACATGGTTATCACCGGCGGCGGCGATGGCATCATGGGCGCGGCGCAGCGTGGCGCCGGGCGGGAAAATAGTTTCGGTCTAAATATTCGTCTGCCCTTCGAGCAGCGCGCCAATCAGGTCATCGAAGGCGATCAGAAGCTGATCAATTTTAATTACTTCTTCACCCGCAAATTGAACTTCGTGAAGGAAACGCACGCCTTCGTGCTTTTCCCCGGCGGCTTCGGGACGATGGACGAAGGCTTCGAGGCGCTCACTCTCATGCAGACGGGCAAAGCGCTCATCATTCCCATCGTGCTGATTGATCGGCCGGGCGGCAGCTATTGGGAGACCTGGATGCGCTTCCTCACCGATCACCTGCTCAAGCAGGGTTTGGTTTCCGCGGAGGATTTCAATTTCATCAAGATCGCGCACAACGTCCCGGCGGCCGTCGAGGAGATTCTGCTCTTCTATAGAAACTACGTCTCCTCCCGTTGGGTCGGATCTCAGCTGGTTATTCGGATCTGCCAGCCGTTATCCAGGAAAGCGGTCGCCGCGCTCAACAAACAATTCGCGGAGGTGCTGCGCACAGGTGAAATCACGCAGGGCGGGCCGTTGCCACAAGAGCGAAACCAACCCGAGATCGCGCATTTGACCCGTTTGGTCCTGACGCCGCACCGGGACGGGTTCGGTCGTTACCGGCAATTGATCGATGCGATCAACCTGTCGGAAACGGCCTGATGTTGACGCATTGCTCTGCGAAGCGCGGCACAGAGCGCCGCTCGCATCTTAAACCGCCGCGCCAAATATTTCCTTTCGGTTGCCCCCGCTGGCGGCAGCGCCCAGCTCGCGCCGCGCGGCGCGAAGCGTCCACATCAGGCCGCCGGGCGCTCGGTCTTCTCGATGATGTAATCGTGAATCGAGTTGACCGTCTGGAGTGCCCGCCCGGCGACTTCCGAATTCGGCACCCCAACGCCGAAGGTTTTCTCCATGCTGACGACAAGCTCGAGCGCATCGATGGAATCGAGGCCGAGACCGCCGGGCCCGAAGAGCGGCAGGTCGTCGGCAATCTGGTCTGCTGGCGTCGGCAGCATCAGGTTCTTGACCAGCATCTCTTTGATTTGAGTGCGAAGATCGGGTTCGGGCATGGCCACTTTTTGGGGACGCTATGCTTAGACGAAAAGCCCGCCGAAGTCATCGCCTAAAAATGCGCGCTGCGGGAATTGTGCGCCGTCCGATGAAGCGCGGCTGCGTCTCGCGCCGCCCACAGGGAGGCGGCTACGTGTAGATGCTTCGCGGTGCGAAGCGCGCGCCCAAACTCGCCGCGTTCAGGCGTCCTGCGAAGTCCGCTCTTCCGGCGCCACTTCGCGCGCCGTCGGCGCATTGTCGATCCGCGGCACGGTCGCATCCGCCTGACGAACGTCCGGCTTCGCTGGCGTGGTGGTCCCGGCGTTGTGCAGTTCGTCGCTGAACTCGTCCTTCGCCTTCTGGAATTCCTTGACCGCCTGGCCCATCCCTTTCGCGAGTTCGGGCAGCTTCTTCGCGCCGAAAAGCACGAGGACGATGAGCAGGATGATGATCAGGTCCGGGCCGCCAAGATTAGAAAGCAAGGCGAGGAAGTGCATGATGAAGCTTAACATCCGCCCATCGCCGCGGGTTGCAAGGCGATTTACCCGGGGCGCTATACGCCTTGAAAATCAGGGATGCACTGCGGACAAATCAAGTTTCCTGCCTCGGAAATCCGAATATCGAAACCCGAAATCCGAGACAATTCATTCAAATTCCGAAAACTGGGAAATTATCAAAACCCGGACATTTTCTTTTTCTGAAATTGAGCATCGTTTGAATTTGCTTCGGATTTCGGTATTCGGATTTCGAATTTCGGGTCTCCGCCGGAGCACCGCTAGACGTCGTAATACATCTGGAACTCGAACGGGTGCGGACGGAGCCGGAGGGCGTCGTATTCCTTCTGCTTCATCTCGATCCAATTGGTGATGAAGTCGGCGTTAAACACGTCGCCGCGGAGGAGAAAGGCGTGGTCGGCCGCGAGCGCCGCGATCGCTCCCCCTAACGAATCCGGGACGCTCGGCACACCGGCCAATTCCTCCGGCGGAAGCTCGTAGAGGTTCTTGTCGAGGGGATCGCCCGGATCGATTCGGTTTTGGATCCCGTCGAGGCCCGCGAGGAGCAGGGCCGAGAAGGCGACATACGGATTAGCCGCCGCATCCGGGGTGCGGAATTCGATGCGTTTCGATTTCGGATTCGCCGAGTAGGTCGGGATGCGGATCGCGGCCGAGCGATTCCGCGCGGAGTAGGCGAGATTAACCGGCGCCTCGAAGCCGGGCACGAGCCGTTTGTAGCTGTTCGTCGTCGGGTTGGTAATCGCGGTCAGGGCCGGCGCGTGTTTCAAAATGCCGCCGATAAAAAAGAGCGCCATATCGCTCAATCCGGCGTAGCCGTTGCCGGCGAAGAGCGGTTTCCCGTCTTTCCAGAGCGAGATGTGGGTGTGCATGCCTGAGCCGTTGTCGCCGAAGAGCGGCTTCGGCATGAAGGTAACTGTCTTGTTGTGCTTCCGCGCCACGTTGCGCACGATGTACTTATAGTACTGCATGTAATCGCCCATCGTCTTGAGCGGCGCGAAACGGATATCGATCTCGGCCTGACCCGCGGTCGCGACCTCGTGATGCTGGCGTTCGATCGGGATGCCGGCATTCTCGAGCTCGAGACACATCTCGTTGCGGATGTCCTGCAGCGTGTCCGACGGCGCGACCGGGAAATAACCTTCCTTCGCCCGGATTTTGTAACCCAGGTTTGGGAATTCTTCCCGTCCGCTGTTCCAGTGCCCCTCGTTGCTGTCGACCGAGTAGGAGGAACTGTTCCCGGCGTTGCTGAAACGCACGTCGTCGAAGATAAAAAACTCCGCTTCCGGCCCGAAGAACGCGGTGTCGGCGATGCCCGTGCTTTGCAAATACGCCTCTGCTTTTTCCGCCACCCCGCGCGGATCGCGGCTGTAGGGCTCGCGCGTGATCGGTTCGACGATCGTGCAAATGAGGCTGAGCGTCGACTCGGCGTTGAAGATATCGACCCACGCGCTCGCCGAATCCGGAATGACGAGCATGTCGGAGGCATTGATCGCCTTCCAACCGCGAATGCTCGAGCCGTCGAACCCGAGGCCCTCGGTGAAAATATCCTCGTTGTATTCGGTCAGGGTGGTCGTGAAATGCTGCCAGGACCCGGGCAGATCGGTAAACTTGAAGTCCACGAGTTTGACCTCATGGTCCTTGATCATCTTGCTGACGTCGGCGGGAGTTTTCTTATTGTTAGGCATGGTGGTTGGTGAATGACGAATGAGGAATGAGGACTGAGGAATGACCAATGACGAAGCCCGAACAGCCTGCGGCGAGGTTATTCGGGCTTCAACACCAGTGCGAACTCGATCATTCGACCTTCGTCATTGATTCGGATTTCGTCATTCGTCCTTCGCCATTTCCCGCTCACACCGCCTTCTCACCGATCTCTTCGGTCCGGATGCGGACCGCGTGTTCCACCGGCAACACGAAAACTTTGCCATCGCCGATCTTGCCGGTCTTCGCCGCGCTCACCACCACGCTCACCGCCTTGTCCACCATGTCGTCGGCGAGCACGACTTCCACTTTTACTTTCGGCAAAAAATCGACGGTGTATTCGCTCCCGCGATAAATTTCCGTGTGCCCTTTCTGGCGACCGAAGCCCTTCACTTCCGTCACCGTCATGCCCTCGATTCCGAGCTCGGCGAGCGCTTCCTTCACTTCTTCGAGTTTGAATGGCTTGATGATCGCTTCGAGTTTTTTCATGGGCGTTATAGTGGTGTCGGGCTCTTTTCAATCGGACTGGTGGTAGAAAATCAGAGATTAAGGGTGCAGCGCAAGCGCCGATTTCTTGCCGCTGCCGGCACCGAGTTTATAGTGCGGTCGCATGCCGGCCGACTCCTTTGTTCATCTCCACCTGCACACCGAGTATTCGCTCCTCGACGGCGCGGTGCGGATGAAGGAGCTGATGAAAAAGGCGGCCGAAATGAAAATGCCAGCGGTCGCGATCACCGACCACGGCAACCTGTTTGGCGCAATTGAATTTTATCAGGCGGCGACGGCCGCCGGCCTCAAGCCGATCATCGGGGTCGAAGCCTATCTGGCGCCGGGATCGATCCGGGACCGACCGAATTCCCAACGCGATGCCGCGTCTCATTTTACCCTCCTCGCCCGGGACGAGGCGGGCTATCGCAATCTCGTTAGGCTGATGTCGACCGCGCATCTCGAGGGGATGCATTACAAACCGCGGATCGACCGGGAACTGCTCGCCGCGCATTCCGAGGGTCTGATCGGGATGAGCGCCTGCCTCAAGGGCGAGATCAACCTGGCCATCCAGGCCGATCAGTTGGACAAGGCGCGGAAGAGCGCCGCGACTTTTCGCGACATCCTGGGCGCGGAAAATTTCTTCCTCGAGCTGCACGATCACGGACTCGAAGCGCAGCGCAAATGCAATCGCGTCCTGCCGCAGATCGCGCGTGAATTCGGGCTCGGTTTGGTGGCGGCGAACGACGTGCATTTCCTCGAGCGCAGCCATCACGAAGCGCACGATGTCATGATTTGCATCGGCACCGGCAAGATGGTGCACGACGAGAAGCGGATGCGTTATGTGCCCGAACTTTATTTCAAAAGCGCGGACGAAATGCGCGCTCTTTTCCCCGATCATCCGGAGGCGATTTCCAACACGGTCGCGATCGCCGAGCGCTGCAACCTGAAGCTGGAATTTGGCAGCTCGAAGTTCCCCGAGTACGAGCCGCCGGCGGGCCGGACACGCCGGGAATATCTGCGCGAACTTTGCGAGGCCGGCCTGCGCCAGCGCTACGGAGAGCGGGCGACGCACGATCCCGAATTGCGCGCCCGCCTAACGAAAGAGCTGGAGGTGATCGAGAAGACCGGCTTCGTCAGCTACTTCCTCATCGTTTGGGACTTCATCCACTTTGCCAGGCAGCGCGGCATTCCGGTCGGCCCGGGCCGCGGTTCGGCGGCGGGTTCGCTCATCGCCTATGTGCTCGAAATTACCGACATCGATCCGCTCCAGTTTGGCTTGCAGTTCGAACGCTTCCTTAATCCGGAGCGCGTTTCGCCGCCGGATATCGACGTCGACTTCTGTGAATCGCGCCGCGGCGAAGTGCTCGAATACGTGCGGCAAAAGTATGGCGAGCGCCGGGTTTCCCAGATCATCACCTTCGGCAAACTGAAAGCGAAAAGTGTGGTGCGCGATGTCGGGCGCGTGATGGGCCTGAGCTACGGCGATTGCGACCGGATCGCGAAGATGATCCCTAACGAGTTGAACATCACTCTCGCCGCGGCCGCCGAGAAAACGCCGGAGCTGAAGAGAGCCATCGAGACCGAGCCGGCGACCCGCCAGCTCTGGGAATACGCCGGCTTGCTCGAAGGCCTTTCGCGCAACGCCGGGGTGCACGCCGCCGGCGTCGTGATCGGCGACCGCGACCTCTCGGAGTACGTTCCGCTCTGCCGCGACTCGAAGGGCAACGATATCGTCAGCCAATACGCGATGGGCCCGCTGAACGATCTCGGCCTGCTGAAAATGGATTTCCTCGGCCTCAAGACGCTCACCGTGATCGAGGACACGCTCACTTTGATCCGCCAGCGCGACCCGGATTTTTCGCTCAAGCAGATCCCGCTCGATGACGCGGCCAGCTTTGCCCTCTACAACCGCGGCGAAACGATCGGCCTTTTCCAGATGGAATCGGGCGGGATGACGAGCGTCTCGAAGCAGATGGACGTGCAAAGGCTCGACGACATCATGGCCTTGATCGCGCTCTACCGCCCCGGCCCGATGGATACGATCGGCGACTACATCGAGCGGAAACGCGGCCTCAAGAAAATTCGTTATGCCCACCCGCTCCTCGAGGAAGTCTGCGCCGACACCTACGGGGTGATGATCTACCAGGAACAGGTGACCGCGGCGGCCAACCGCCTCGCCGGTTTTTCGTTAGGCCAATCCGACCTCCTCCGGCGCGCGATGGGGAAAAAGGACAAGGGCAAGATGGCGAAGGAGCGTGCGAGTTTCGTCGAGGGGTGCGCGCGCACGAACAAGATTCCCGAGAAAAAGGCGAACGCGATTTTCGATCTGCTGGAAAAATTCGCTGGCTACGGGTTCAACAAAAGCCACAGCGCCGCCTACGGCGTGATCAGCTATCAGACGGCTTATTTGAAGGCGCACTACCCGGTCGAATTCATGGCCGGTTTGCTGAGCAACGAGATCAATAATACCGACAAGATTTCGGTCTTCGTCGGCGAGTGCAAACGGATGGGAATCCCGATCCTCCCGCCCGACATGAACCGGAGCGGACTCAAGTTCACCCCGGAGGGACGTGCTTCCGCACGTCCGGGTTCTTCTTCGGATGCAGCTTCAGAGACTGGACGAGCCGAAGCGCGTCCCTCCGAGGCCATTCGTTACGGACTCGCCGCAATCAAGAACGTTGGTGAAGGCGCAATGGCCGCCGCCATCGCGGAACGCGAGCGGGGAGGGGACTTCACCTCGCTCGAGGATTTTTGCAGCCGGCTCGATTCGCGCCTCGCCAACCGCAAGATCATTGAGAGCCTGGTCAAAGCCGGGGCCTTCGATTTTCTCGGGCGCGATCGGGCCGAACTTTTCGCCTGTATCGAAGAAACGCTCGCCGCCTCGGCCTCTTCTCATCGGGATCGCGCCGCCGGCCAGGTTTCGCTTTTCGGAGATCTCCCTCATCCGACCATTAGCCGCGGAAATCGCGAGTATGCGCAATGGACGGGGCGCGAGAAATTGTCCTTCGAGAAAGAACTGCTCGGCTTCTACGTCACCGGCCATCCCCTCGATGCTTACGCCCCGCTCCTGGCCGGCGGAAAATATCAGACCATCGCGTCGTTAGGCGAGCTGGCCGATCGCGCGAGCTTCACCATCGCCGGCGCCATCACCCAGGTGGACCGGAAGTTCACCAAGAAAGAGGGGAAGCCTTTCGCTGTGGTCTTCCTCGAGGACCTGACCGGAACTCTCGAGGTCGTCCTTTGGAACGAAACCTACGTCAATGTTTCCCACGCGCTCGAGCCCGGGACGGTGATTGCGATCCGCGGCACGGCCGACAAGCGCGACGACAACCTCCGCGCGACCGCGCAAAAGGTAAAAGTGCTAACGCCGGAGGCCGTAGCCTCCGTGCCCAATGGCGTGGCGCCCGGCTCCGAGACGAACGGAGCCGCGCACGCGCGCGAAGACGCACCCATCCTGTTGCGCTTCGCCGCGGGAATCGGCGCGGATGAATTGCGAGCGGTGCGCGAAATCCTGGCCTCTTCCCCCGGCTCACAGCCCGTCACCCTGGAAATGACGAGCTTCGACGGCGAAACGGTGCGGATCGAAGCCGGCGAAGCCTGCCG
>DATMNS010000319.1:0-2209 GCA_035568735.1 Chthoniobacterales bacterium
CCGGCGCCGCCGTAAAAAATAATGTCTCGCTCACTGCAACGTTTCAGCCTTCTCGTTAGTCTTTGCTTTCTTGCCAGTTGCCAGACGATGCCGGAAGGCATTGAGCAGGCGCGGCTCGCGATGTCCGCGAAGATCCAGACGGAGCCGCCGGGTAACTACTTCATCGGCCGGCGCTATTATAAACCGGCCTTTCATTTTTGGGGCTACATCCGCCGGCCCGGCCAGCCCTGGAGCACGGCACAGCTCGTGATGTTAAACGAAAATCAGAAGCTCGCGCCCGATCGTGAGCAGGTGAATTTCGGCTTCGACAACAACTTCGAGTACAAGCTTTATGGTCGCTTCAGCGGCGACAAAATTTATGAGCCGGCGAGCAATGGCATCTATCCGGAATTTGTGCTCACGGGCTACGAGCTGATCTCGACCAACCCGGCGCCCATTTTCAAAAGCCAATACCGCGGCTCGGGTGACAACCAGTACCAAATCGAAAAGCCGGAGTAGGCGCGGCGCGAGGGACGCGTCTGGCAGACGTCTCCCTCTGGGAGGCGCGGGAACGGAGGCTGCTTCCCCGGCGCAGTCTCGGGCCGTGCTGCACAGAGCGAAGCGTCTCCACCTAACGACCGAGCGTCCGGCGAAAGACAGGCTGGTCGAGGAATTTCTCGGCTTCCTCGAGGTGGAGCGCAACGCTTCGCCCCGCACCTTGCGCATCTATCGGGACGCACTGCGCGACTTTCAGGCCCAGACGAAGGCCCCGGGCTGGCGCCAATGCCGGGCGCATCACTTCCGCGATTATCTCTTCGCGCTGCTCAAGCGGAAACAGGCGCGCTCCTACGTCCGGCTGCAATTTTCCGCCCTGCGCAGCTTCTATCGCTTCCTCGTCGCGCGAAATCGCCTAACGAAAGATCCGGTGCGGGAAATTCAGCTGCCGAAAGCGGCCCAGCAACTTCCGCTCGTCCTGACGCAGACCCAGATCGGCGAACTTCTCGCCGCCCCACTCCAGGTCAGAAAACCGAAAAGCGCGCCCGTCTGGATGCCGTCGCGGGATGCCGCGATCCTCGAGGTTTTTTACAGCAGCGGTTTGCGCCTGGCTGAGCTCGCCTCGCTCAACGTCAACGATCTCGACCTCTACACGGAGTCGGTCCGTGTCCTCGGCAAGGGGCGGAAGGAACGTGTCTGCCCGGTGGGAGCACCGGCGCTGCAGGCGGTCTCCCGTTATCGGGCCGCCGCCAATGTGCACAGTGGTGCGCTCTTTCTTAATAAATCACGCCGGCGCATTTCGCCGCGCTCGATCTGGTTGATTCTGAAACGCTATCTCCGCCACACCTCGATCCCGATCGCGCTCAGCCCCCACCAACTCCGGCACAGCTTCGCGACCCACCTGCTCGATAACGGCGCCGACCTGCGCAGCGTGCAGGCATTGTTAGGCCACGTCAGTCTTTCGACCACTCAGATCTACACCCACGTCACGACCGAGCGCTTGAAAAAGGCCTACGCGGAGGCGCACCCCCGAGCCTGACGACGAGCGCCCGCCCGGTAGACGTTTCGCGGTGCGAAACGCGAGGGTGACGCCCCAATTGCAGCGGGATCTGCGCCTCCCACAGGGAGGCGTCTACAGAATCAGCTCGCGCTCGCGGCTGCGTTGTCGTGCGGTTCGGCAACCTTGAAAACAAGCTTCGCGTTTTCGACCGACACCTGCACCTGGTCACCCGCTTTCACGCCGCCCCGGAGCAGCTCTTCCGCGAGCGGATCCTCGAGATAGCGTTCCACTGCGCGCCGCATCGGGCGCGCGCCGTAGGTCGGGTCGTAGCCTTTCTCGATCACGAATTCGTGGGCCGCGTCATCGAGCGTAATCTCGATTTCCTTCAACCGCAGGCGGCGCTTCACCTTGTTCACCTCGAGGTCGACGATCCGCATCAGGTCCGGTTTGCTGAGGGTGTGGAAAACAATGATCTCATCGAGCCGGTTCAGGAACTCCGGCTTAAAGACGCGCTTCGTCTCCTCGAGAATCTTGTCCCGCATCACATCGTAGTTCGCCTCGTCGCGCTGCGCGCCGAAGCCCATCGTTGTCTGGCGCTTGATCAGCTCGGCGCCGACATTCGAGGTCATGATGATGATCGTGTTTCGGAAATCGATCTTTTGGCCAAGGCTGTCAGTGATTTTGCCCTCTTCCAGAATCTGGAGCAGGAGATGCATGACATCCGGATGAGCCTTT
>DATMNS010000320.1:0-3822 GCA_035568735.1 Chthoniobacterales bacterium
TCGAAGGGATGGATGCCGATCTGGTTGTGCTCACGCCGGAACTGAAAGTGGTCCGCACCTTCTGCGGCGGTCCTCCGCAGACCAGTTAGCGCGCACCAAAAACCACTCCCTGCGTCTATTCCGTGGAGAAAATCCGCGCAAAAATTTGCCGCTCCGCCGAATTCAAATCGGACACCGCCCAGTAATCCATCCGCCGCGCGGTCCACTGCACGAGATTGCATCCGCGCAGGGAAACGTTCGATTGAGCAGAAGCGGCGCTCTCGCCGGGCGAAACGTCTTCACTGGCGAGTTGCGCAAAGCGGAGGCGAAGGGTTAGTTACCGCTCCCCGCGGACGGACCGCGGGCCCTTCTCGTTATGCCGACCAGCGCCAGTTCGTCCAAGCCCGAACCACCGGCCAACGTCGTGGCCATGCCCGCGCCTAACGAACCGGCACCGAAGGCGCGGTTCTCCGATCCGAAAAATTTCATCAACCGCGAACTGAGCTGGCTCGAGTTCAATCGCCGCGTCCTCGAGGAAGCGCAGGACCCGACCCAGCCTCTCCTCGAGCGGGTTAAGTTTCTCGGGATCGTGAGCTCGAATCTCGATGAATTTTTCGAGATCCGCGTCGCCGGCATCAAGCAGCAGATCGCGAGCGAGACGAGCGATGTCGGCCCCGATGGGATGAGCCCGACGGAAACTTTTGTCGCCATTCAGCGGGTCGTCCATGAGATGGTGGCGCAGCAGTACGCGCTCTGGAACAAGGAGATCGAGCCGCTCCTCGAGCAAAACAACATTCGCCTCCACCACGTCGGCGAATTGAGCGCGAAACGCGCGGCCTGGGCGCGGCGTTATTTTCAGGAGGAAGTTTTTCCCATGCTCACACCGCTGGCGGTGGACGCGAGCCATCCGTTTCCGCAACTCCTGAACAAGAGCCACAACCTGCTCGTGAGGGCGCGGGCCAGGAAAGGCGGCGAACCGATGCACGCCATCGTGCAGGTGCCGCGCGCGGTTTCCCGTTTGATCCACATCCCGCGGGGCGACAAGGCCGACGAGAGCTGGAACTACATTTATCTCGCCTCCCTCATCAAACAGCACGTGGCCGATCTTTTTCCCGGCCTCGTCCTCGACGGGGTGCACGCTTTTCGCGTGACCCGGAACAGCGATCTCTACGTCGACGAGGAAGAAGCGGAAAACCTCCTCCGCAGCATCGAGCAGGAACTGCGGCGCTCGAGCCGCGGCAACGCGGTCCGGCTGGAGGTGGAAGCCGATTGCCCTAACGACTTCTCCAATCTGCTCCTCAAGTTCTTCCAGTTGACCGAGGCCGATCTCTACAAGCTCGATGGTCCGCTTTCGATGACCCACCTCGCGCCGCTGGTCGCGAACGACGCTTTTGCGAAACTGAAGGACCGCGTCTTCCAACCGACCCGCGATCCGGCGCTGCCCGCGCACGCCGATATTTTCGAGGCGATGCGCAAGCAGGATATCCTGCTCCATCATCCCTACGAAAGTTACGACCCGGTGGTCGAGCTGATCGAAAGCGCGGCGACCGATCCGCTCGTCCTCGCGCTCAAGATCACGCTCTACCGGACGAGCGGCGATTCGCCGATTGTCGAGGCGCTGATCCACGCCGCCAATGAGGGCAAACAGGTGACGGCGCTGGTCGAGCTGCGGGCGCGCTTCGATGAAGCGGCGAACATTCACTGGGCCCGGCGCCTGGAGGAATCCGGGGCGCACGTCGTCTACGGCGTGGTCGGCCTGAAAACCCACTGCAAGGCGCTGCTCATCGTGAGGCGCGACCCCGATCGCCTGCGCCAGTACGTCCATCTCGGGACCGGCAATTATCATCCGCGCACGGCGCGCATTTACACCGACTTCAGCCTCTTCACGACCGCGCCCGAGCTGACCGAGGAAGTGGCGATCGTCTTTAATACCCTCACCGGTCTGGCCGGTTATCCTGGCCTGAAAAAACTTCTCGTCGCGCCCTTCGACCTGCAACCGCGTCTCATCGGCCTGATCGAGCGCGAGCGCGACCTCGCCGCCGCGGGCCAGCCCGGGCGGATCGTGGCCAAGCTCAACTCGCTCGTCGACCACGAGATCATCGAAAAACTCTACGAAGCTTCCTGCGCCGGGGTGAAAATCGATCTCATCATTCGCGGCATTTGCTGTCTCCGCCCGAAAATCCCGGGACTGAGCGAAAACATCCGGGCGATCAGCATCGTCGGTCGTTTTCTCGAGCACAGCCGGATTTACTATTTCGGCAACGCCGGCAAACCCGATCTTTATCTGGCGAGCGCCGACTGGATGCCGCGCAACTTTTTCCGGCGGGTCGAAATCGCGTTCCCGATCGAGTCGCCTCCGCTGCGCGATGAGATCATCAACGAAGTGTTGCCGCGTTTCCTGACCGACTACGGCAAGGCGCGCGAGCTGCAAGCCGACGGCAGTTATGTCCGCCTCCAGCCGGAAGAAGGCGCGCCGCGTTCGCAGGCCCAGATGCAATTTCGCGAGCACTCGCGGCGCCAGGCAAAAAAGCTGGCGGAGAAGCAGCGCGAAGGCAAAATGCGGCTCTCGCCCATCCAGCATCCACCGCCAGAGCGCGCATGAAGAAGAAGATCCTCGTCGTCGACATCGGCGGATCGAACGTCAAGCTGATGATCTCGGCGGAGGAAAAACGGCGGAAATTCCCGTCCGGGCCGAAACTTTCGCCTAACGAAGCCTTGAGGCAGATCAGGGAGGTCGCGGCGGACTGGGATTTCGAGGCCGTCTCGATCGGTTTTCCCGCGCCGGTGCGCGACGGGAAAATTCTGAGCGACCCGAAACATCTCGGCAAAGGCTGGGCGGGATTCGATTTTGCGAAGGCGCTGGGCAAGCCGGTGCGACTGATCAACGACGCCGCCCTCCAGGCGCTCGGGAGCTATCGCGGCGGCGGGCGGATGCTTTTTCTCGGGCTCGGCACCGGTCTCGGCTCGGCCCTCACCTGGGAAGGTCACGTCCTCTCGCTCGAGCTGGGCGAGCTGCCCTTCGGCGACGACGGGGTCATCGAAGACTGGCTCGGCGACAGCGGGCTGGAAGCCCTGGGCCGGAAATACTGGCAGCGCGAAACCCTCTACGCGATCAGCCAACTGAAGCTCGCGCTCATCGCCGATCGCGTCGTGCTCGGGGGCGGGAACGCGAAGTTCCTCGAAAAACTGCCCGACGGTTTCGAGCTCGGCCACAATCGCAATGCCTACCCCGGCGGTTGCCGGCTCTGGGAAACCGATCCGGAAACCAAGCGTCCGCGCTGGCGCGTCATGTAGGTGGGAAAATCAAAATCCGAACCTCGAAATCCGAAACAAATTTGGAATTAACAGAAATCTCAAGATGCAAACCCAGCCTGGTCACCGGGTGAGTTTTGGTTTCGGTTTCCTGGGAATTTCTACATTCGGATTTCCTTCGAATTTCGAATTTCGGATTTCGGATTTCGCGTAGCCATGCGCCAATACCAGGATCTTCTCCGACTCGTCCTCGAAAAAGGGCGCCCGAAGGAAGACCGCACCGGCACGGGAACCCTTTCCGTTTTCGGGGCGCAGGCGCGCTTCGACCTGCGGGAGACGTTCCCGCTCCTGACGACAAAAAAGCTCCACCTCAAATCGATCATCCACGAGCTGCTTTGGTTTTTGCGCGGCGACACGAACGTCAGCTACCTCCAGGAACGCGGAGTCACGATCTGGAACGAGTGGGCGGACGAGGCGGGCGATCTCGGCCGCGTCTACGGCGCGCAATGGCGCGACTGGCGCGGGCCAGACAATCAGCACATCGACCAGATCGAGCGCGTCATCGCGCAAATCAAAACGAATCCCGACAGT
>DATMNS010000321.1:0-5225 GCA_035568735.1 Chthoniobacterales bacterium
ATCTCCTGCGCGATTACGCGACGGATTATGAAAAGATCGACCACCGACAGATCACCGAGGAAATCATCGGCCAGTTCTACCGTGGTCAGTTTGGGCTGGCTTCCTTCGAGCACAGTCAACGCTTTGACTTTGCCAGGGCGAGAGGGCGGTTGCTCTCTTCCTCCTACGCCCCGGACGCCACTCACGCACGGCACGCCGCCATGATCGCAGAGCTCAGAAGAATCTTCGAGACTCACCAGACGAAGAACGAAGTCGTATTCGACTACGAGACGAAAGTCTACTACGGCCGATTGGGCTGAAGAAAGATTTCCCCCAGGGTCGGTTCCGGGATTTCGCTGTGACCGCGTGAGCGTTCGCTGCTGTCCGGCCAGGGGAGTGGCGGTCGCGAGGCGTTGCTGCCGCGCAGAAAAGCGCGCGGCGCAGCCTGACTCCGAGGTGGACAAATTTCTCTCTGGCGGGGATGATGCAGGCTGCATGTCCGCCACGCTTGAACGCAGCGAAACCAAACCGGTGACGCAACGTTCCGTTTTTATTTTCCGCTTTGCCAGCACGATCGTCCTCTGGTCGGTCGCGCTCCTGATTGTTTTCTCAGGATACGAATTGGCGTTCTACGGATTGATCAGCTTCGTCGGCCTGATCGCGCTCTGGGAATTTTACGGGATGCTCGATCACAAGGGGCTGCCGAATTTCAAAATCACGGCGATGATCTGCGGCGCCGTGATGCTTTGCGGCAGTTTTTATTACTTCGCCAAATATGGGCCCGCGCGCTCCTACGACTTCGAACTGGCGGCCCTGCTCTTTTTTTTGCTGACCGTTTTCACCCGGCAAATGTTCGCGAGCCTGCGCGATGACGAGCCGCTCCAGACGATGGCCTACACGCTCTTCGGGCTCCTTTACGTGCTTTGGCTTTATAACTTCATCACCAAGATCGTCTACGTGACGCCGCGCGCGGCGAACGGGGCGGTGACCGGGCAGTTTTATGTTTTTTACTGCATCGCGATCACGAAATTCAGCGACATGGGCGCGTATTTAACCGGGAGCGTGATCGGCCGGCACCCGTTGGTTCCGCACATTAGCCCGAAGAAAACCTGGGAAGGATTTTTCGGCGCGCTCGCCTTTTCGTTGCTCGCCAGTGTCGGTCTTTTCAAGCTGATGCCGGGGCACTTGTCGGTGCTGACTCTGACGCATTCGATTGTGCTCGGGTTACTCCTCGGGTTCGCCGCGGTCATCGGCGATCTGGCCGAATCGATCATCAAGCGCAGCACCGGCGTGAAGGATTCCGGGAACATGCTGCCGGGAATCGGCGGCGCGCTCGATCTCATCGACAGCCTTTTGTTTACTGCGCCGCTTTTGTTCTTCTATCTGCGGCTGGTGATTCGCGTGCCGTGATTTTGGACAGAATGAACCGAATGGACGGAATGAGCCAGGTGGGATTCGGGGATTGTCCTTGACCCTCTTTTATTCTGCAAATTCGGTACATTCTGTCAGAGAAACTGACGGAGGGTTTGGACAGAATGAACAAAATGGACGGAATGAGGGAGGCGGGGTTCGGTGATTGTCTTTAACCCTCTTCTATTCTGTAAATTCGGTACATTCTGTCAGAGAAACTGACGGAGATTTGGACAGAATGAACAAAATGGACGGAATGGGCGAAGCAGCGGCTTACGATCTTTGCGGTCAGATCATCGGGCTCGCGACGAAGGTCCATTCCAAACTCGGGCAGGGATTTCTCGAGTCGGTTTACCGGAACTCACTGGCCCTCGAGCTGCGCAAGGCGGGCTTTAATGTCGAGCTGGAGAGACCAATCAACGTTTACTACGAGGGCGAATTGGTGGGCGCGTTCATCGCGGACATTCTCGTGAATGAAACGACGATCGTTGAATTGAAGGCCGTTCAGGTGCTGGCAAAAGTTCACGAGGTTCAACTCGTAAATTATTTGACGTCGACGGGTCTCGACGACGGAGTGCTGCTCAATTTCGGCGGGCCGCGCCTCGAGTATAAGAAGAAATTTCGGGTGTCGAAAGCGGTGCCGGTTTCGCTCTGACATCCGGCCCGGGATTCCCGACAGCATGCACAGAATCAAGAGAGCCCGATGATTTTGGACAGAATGAACAGAATGGACGGAATAAAGGAGGCGGGATTCGGGCATCGCCTTTAACTCTTCTATTTGAATTTCCTGTCCTTTTCCATTCGGTTGATTCTGTTCATTCTGTCCGAAAGATGAAACGGAAACGCGTAGTCGTGCTCGGCGCGACGGGCTCGATCGGCGAGAGCGCGCTGAAAGTGGCGCGCGATATCCCGGAGCGAATGGAGATCGTCGGGCTCGCGGCCAAAAACAATGCGCGGAAGCTGGCGGCGCAGGCAAATCTTGTGCGCCCGGAAGCGGTTTGCCTGGTCGATGAAGACAAGATCGCGGAATTGCGTGGCGCGCTCGAATATGAGCCGCGGATTTTTTCCGGCGCAGCCGGGCTGGAGGAAATCGCCTGCCTGACGAACGCGGACATGGTGCTGGTGGCAGTCGTCGGGACGGGCGGCTTGCGGCCGGCGCTGGCGGCGATCGAAGCGGGCAAGGACCTGGCGGTGGCGAGCAAGGAAATCCTCGTGATGGCGGGCGAGGCGGTGATGGGCGCGGCGGCGCGGAAGGGAGCGCGCGTCTTGCCGGTGGATAGCGAGCACAACGCGATCTTTCAGTGCCTGGAAAGTGGGAGGGGCCTTGGTGCCCCGATGGGCGGCGGGGCCACCAGGAATCGGGACACAAAGGTCCCTCCCACATTGGTCAGGCGCATCATTCTGACCGCGTCCGGCGGGCCTTTTCGGGAGACCCCTAACGGGCAGTTTGCCGCCATTACCCCAGAGCAGGCGTTAAAGCATCCCACCTGGAACATGGGGCCAAAGGTCACGATCGATTCGGCCACGCTTTTCAATAAGGGACTAGAAATGATCGAGGCGCACTGGCTCTTCGGCGTGGAGATGGCGCGGGTGGAAGTAATCATTCATCCGCAGAGCATCGTGCACTCGATGGTGGAATTCGCCGACGGCTCCGTCCTCGCACAACTCTCCCATTCCGATATGTGCTTTCCGATTCAGTACGCCGTCACCTGGCCGGATCGCGTGCCGAATTCTCTCCCGCCGCTGGATTTCGGGAAACTCCAGAAACTGGAGTTCGCCGCGCCCCGTTTGGAGGCTTTTCCGGCGCTCAATCTCGCCCGCCGCGCGGGCGAAACAGGCGGCACTCTGCCTGCTGTAATGAACGCGGCCAATGAAGTCGCTGTCTCTGCTTTTCTCGATCGTCGGATTCGGTTTCCACGCATCTGGCAACTGGTCGAGGAAGTCATGAATCGCCACGCCTCCGTTGCCAACCCGAGCCTCGATGCCATATTGGAGGCCGACCGCTGGGCGCGCGACGAAGCCGCCGGCCGCGCTACCGATTAACGTCCGCCAATTCCGAGCGCCATGTTATTGCACGCCCTACGTATCATCTTCATCCTTCTCGAGGTCATCGTCCTCTTTAACCTCCTCATCGTGGTCCACGAACTGGGTCACTTCCTGGCCGCGCGCTGGCGCGGACTGGTCATCGAAAAGTTCGGCGTCTGGTTCGGGAAACCGCTCTGGAAGAAAACGATCAACGGCGTCCAGTATTCGTTAGGCTCGCTCCCCTTTGGCGGTTTTGTCGCGCTCCCGCAGCTCGCGCCGATGGATATCATCGAGGGCGAAACCGAGACCGACCGGGCCAAGCTGCCGCCGATTTCGGCGTTCGACAAAATCATCGTGGCGATCGCCGGCCCGCTCTTCAGCATGCTCCTCGCGCTCGCCTTTGCCGGAGTCGTCTGGGCGGTCGGTCATCCGGTGAGCGAAGCCGACATGACGACTGTGATCGGATACGTGGAAAAAAATTCGCCGGGCGAAAAAGCCGGCCTGCAGGCGGGCGACAAGATTCTCGAGGTCGACGGCCAGGCGGTAACGCGTTTCGCTGGAATGAACGACAGCGTGATGTGGAATGTGATCCGGAGTGAAGGCGAGTCGATTCCGTTTGTCGTCGAGCGGGACGGCCGCCGCCTCTCGCTCTCGATCGTCCCCTACAAGGCGCCGAGCAGCGGCTGGCGGCGCAAGAGTGTCCGGCAGGTTTTGATTTATCCCGCGACCACGCCGGTGATCGATCAAGTCCAACCCAAGACGCCGGCAGCGGCCGCCGGGCTGCAGCACGGCGACATCATTCTCGGCTACGATGGCACGCGGATTTACAGCCCGATCTCGCTCGCCGCTTACGTGGAGACACACGCGGGCCAGCCGATCGCGCTGGCGGTCGAGCGCGGCGGCCAGGAGCTCAAGATCAACGTCACACCGGAGCTTTTGCCTAACGAAAAAACGCCGCGCATCGGCATCGCCTGGGATACCTCGGGCCGGATGAGCATCGCGCATCCGAACCCGATCGAGCAGGTTTACAACAGCGTGACCAGCACCCTGGAGACGATCGGCGCGGTGGCCTCGCCGAAGTCCGACGTGAAACTGCAGCATCTCAGCGGGCCGCTCGGCATCGTGCGCATTTATTACCTGCTTTTTGAGAGTGATCGCGGCTGGCAACTGGCGCTTTGGTTCAGCGTCATCCTGAACGTGAACCTCGCGATTCTGAATATGCTCCCGATTCCAGTGCTCGACGGCGGGCACATTTTGCTCGCGTTGGTGGAGGCCGTGCGACGCAAACCGGTCAACATTCGCGTGCTCGAAATCGTCCAGACCGGCTGCGCCGTCGTCATCATCGGCTACATCGCCTACATTAGTTTCTTCGATGTCGGGGATTGGCTGGGCGAAAAGCGCGGCTCGGATGACGCACCAGCCACGGCGGTGCAGGCCAGCCCGACCCCGTAGCGACGGGCCGCAGACATTGCGCGGACTTTCTGCTGCGATATGTTGGTGGCGCAATGGACGTGAAGGAAATTCGCGAGCTTTACGAAACGGCCCCCTTTCAATCTTTTGACCTCTTTCCGCCGAATGGCAGCAAGGTCCAGATTGATCATCCGGAATTCATCGCATTCTCCCGCGATTATCGGACGTTGCACTTTTACCCCCTTGAAGGCGGTGCGCGGCACATCGACGTCAAGCTGATCACAGAAGTGAGAGTGCCATCATCGAATGGGTCGAAGCCGCCGCGAAAGAAGAAAAGGTGACGCTGGACTTCCCCGGCTCCCCCATCTCCTTTCAGCGTCGCCCTTCGCGCGAAGTGATGG
>DATMNS010000322.1:0-2300 GCA_035568735.1 Chthoniobacterales bacterium
CGCCGGTTTCCGGTCGGAAGAGCAGGATCATGGCGTGATGGGTGGGGATGCCCTCATTGTTAGGGTAAAAGGTCACCAGCTTGGCCCCGAGCGCGCCTCCGCCGAAAGCGGGCATCACCCCGAAAAAACCATTGTGCTCGGCCACTGGCAGGATGAGCCGCACCGGTTGCTCGACTTTCCCCGCGGAAAGATCACGCAACGCGCCCGCCATCGCCGGGATCAATTCTTCCATCCGCAGCAGCGAGCGGACTTTTTCTTCATCGAGCAACATTTCGTTAGTCGTTAGGCTGGAGATCGATCAATTCGCAGAACTTTTTCAAATCCAGGTTTCCTCCGGAAACGATGCAGACAATCGGGCCCGGCCCGGCTTTTCCGGTCAAGGCGGCGGCCAGCGGCAGCGCGCCGGCGCCCTCCGAAATGACGCGCACTTTCTCGGCCATCAGGCGCATCGCTCTTCTCGTTGCTTCCAGACTAACGACAAACGAACCGTCAACCACTGGTTTCATTCGGTCCCACATCCGGGGAAAAACACTCTGGCCGCCCGCCCCGTCGACAAACGAACTCTTCCAGTCCTCGAATTTCTGCGGAGATCCCGCGGCGAAGGAGAGCGCAACGGGAGCGGCCGTCTCCGGCTCGGCGCCCCAGATCCTGATCTCCGGCCGCAGCGCCTTGAACGCGCTTCCGAGTCCCACGATAAGTCCGCCGCCGCCGATGCCTGCGATGACGGCCGCGGTGTCGGGCGCGTCCTCCAGGATCTCAAGGCCCATCGTGCCGTGGCCGGCGATGAAGTTGTCGTCGTCGAACGGGTGAATGAACGTCCCTTCCGCCCCGGGATAAGAACGGTCGTCGAGGGCCTGCCACGCGACCTCGTACGGGACCGGTATCAATTTCGCGCCGAGCGCGCGCATCCGCTCGACCTTCGCCGCCGGCGCCGTCTCGATCACGACGACACTGCAAGGCACGCCGGCTTGCCGCGCGGCGTAGGCCACGCCTTGGCCGGCGTTGCCCGCGCTGATCGTCCAGACACCGCGCTGTCGTTCCGACTCCGGTAACATCGCGACGGCATTGGCTGCGCCGCGGAGTTTGTAGGCGTTGATCGGCTGGAGATTCTCGAGTTTCAAGCGGATGTCGGGGAATTCGGTTCCCAGTTCCAGGCGGACGAGCGGTGTGCGCAAGATGGTGGGCGCAATGCGCGCTTGCGCTTCCCGGATTTCGGTCAGGGTGATGGGACGGACAGGCGGCGGCGTCATGGGCTTGTTGGTTTCCATTCCGGATGCAGAATGGGAATCAAACTACGAAGAAATGCCAAGGCCGCTTTTCCTTTTCGCACCCGGTGCCGGGGCGTCGGCGTCGCATCCCTGGATGCAACGCTGGAGGAACCGCCTGCAAGAAATCGGCGAGGTCGAGGCGTTCGATTATCCCTACATGCGCGAAGGTCGGAAGCGGCCCGATCGTTTGCCACAACTCATCGCGGCGCATCGCGAAGCGCTGGCCGAAGCGCGGGGGAAGACCGGTGCCGGCGCGCCGACGATCCTGATCGGAAAAAGCATGGGCGGGCGGATCGGTTGCCACGTCGCTTTGGAGGAGAAGGTGAACGGCCTCGTTTGTCTCGGCTATCCGCTCTGCGCGATGGGCGATCGGAGCAAGCTGCGCGACGAAGTGTTACGCGCGTTGGAGACGCCGATTCTGTTTGTGCAGGGAACGCGCGACCCGCTTTGTCCGCTGGATCTTCTCGAAAGCGTGCGCGCCGCCATGAAAGCCCCCGGCATATTGCATCTCGTGGAAGGCGGCGATCATTCGTTAGGCGTAGGCAAACGCCAACTGCAGGCAGTTGGGGAAGCGCAGGAGGAGGTCGATCGCCGGATCCTCGAAACGATCGTTCGGTTCGTCGATGCGCGTTGAAGCCTACGCGCCGGGCCGGGTGGAGCTGCTGGGCAATCACACCGACTACAACCAGGGCCTGGTCCTGGCCGCGGCGATCAATCGCGGGCTGAAAGTGAGCGGCGAACGACGCAGCGACGGACTCATCACACTCCGATCTTCATCGTTAGGCGAATTCGAAATCGCGCGCGACGACCTCCGGCCGCAAACGGAACCGCGCTGGGCGAATTACGTGCTCGGGGTCGTCAGGGAGTTGCTTGACGCTGGTATTTCGGTTGACGGATTTTCGGCCGCGATCGAGGGCGACCTGCCGTCCGGTTGTGGTCTTTCCAGTTCCGCCGCGCTCGAAGTCGCGACGGCTCTCTTTCTGCTTAAGCTCCGCACGGCGACCCTGCCACCGCTCGAGATCGCCAGGCTCT
>DATMNS010000323.1:0-6132 GCA_035568735.1 Chthoniobacterales bacterium
TGACTTCGGATCAGAAGGTTGGGGGTTCGAATCCCTCCAGGCACGGCTTCTCAAATAGTTGGCTCGGTCAAAAGGACGAATTGTCGCTTCAGGATGCCGAATTATTGCAGGCAATAGACTTCAATCAGCCCAACACCCGTCTGCAAGCCATTGCCGCGCACGATGGCAGTGTAGGCCCCTGGCGTGAGCCAGCCGAGGGTGGCGGACTCCAGCGGGTTGGCCGGGGCCAGGGCTGCTGCTTGCAGGTCGAGGGCCTGCGTGTCGGCCCAATTGTCGTTCGAGGTCACCAGCGCGCCATTCGAGTCGTGCAACTCCAGCGTCGGATCGGCTAGCGCGCCGCTGACACCGAGGGATGTCAGCGAAGGACCAAGCGCTCGCACCACCACTTTCGGGCAGCCGGTTTCGCCGCCGAGAATAAATCCGCCGATCATGACGGAACCCTCCTGGCCGACAAATCCCCGCGTGCTGATGTTGGCGAGCTTGGAAGCAGAGGTCGGGCTCAGGTCGTAGACCTCGGCCAGAGCGATCCCGCCGCCACTCGTTCCACCTGAAACAACGGCGGTGTAGGCGCCCGGCGGGAGAGTCAGCCTAACGGCGGCTTCGGCATCGTTCGACGGCGCGAAGCCGCTCGCAGTGATCGCGTCTTTTTGCGTGCTTTGCCAGTCGTCGTTCGACGCGATGACGGTGCCGCTTTGGTTGTGAATTTCCAGGGCGGGATTCGCGAGCACGCCCGAAACGCCGAATTGGGCAAGCGACGGACCGAGCGCCCGCACCAGCAGATCCTTCGATGCCGTGCCCGAGATGATAAAGCCGGCGATCGCCTGGTTCTCGCCCGGACCGACATTCATCCGGGTGGAAATGTTCGCCAGCCCCTGGGTGACCGTAACCGCCGTGGGCGCGGCGAGGATGACCGGGTCGTTGCTGCCTAACGTTCCCGAGGGATCGCGCGGAAATTTCGCATAAGGCAGGCGCGCCCCCTCGAAGACGACCTCATCCGCCCCGATCGCGAGCGGGGTGAGGAAATTGACCGTGCCAGAAGCGGCCACGAGATCGTCCTGGTCGACGCCGTCGCCGCTCACGCCGATCGCGCCGATCATCTGTCCGTTGCGATAGAGCGGGAAGCCGCCGGGGAAAATCGTGATGCCGTTAGGCAGATTGGGATTGACGACGAAGTCCGGATTGAGAGTGACGTTCGAGAGCGTGCCTAACAAACCCGAGACCGCTTCCTGCATGCCGAAATACGGGCCGGCGTGATTCGCGTCGATCCCCGGCGGGTAGTGGCTTTGCGCGAGGAAACCAACCGTGCGCGACGACATCGCCACCGTGTTGCCGTTATTCGAAAAGGCGAGCGCGGTCCGCGCTTTCTGGACCGCCACATCCCAACTGAAAACAGTCGCTTCGCCGGTTCGAAAAGTTCCGAGGACAGTCGGAGTGACGTTGTTTTGGTTCGGAAAATTCACCACGCTGATGAACGCCTCCATCTGAACACCGATCGGCAATCGGATTCCGGCGCGCGTCGTGCGGACGCGATCCGCGGCGGCCGCGAGAATGCCGGTCACTTCCGCCGCCGTGAGGCGAGCCTGGCCATTGATCGTACCCGCGATCGGGTCGTTAATAATCGGCTGGCGAATCTGTCCCTGCACGCCGCCAAGGGTGACCACCGGATAAGGAAAGGGCGGCGGCGAGTCCTGGATTGGATACGCGGCGGCGACATTTCCCGGCAGGGTCAGCGTGCTCGGCAGTTGCGTGCTACTCTCGGTGTACTCGAGACTGATGCCGTTGATGAAAACGTTTGTCGCCAGAATGTCCGACGACGGCTTGTAACCGATCTGCCCGGCCAGGGCGACGTCTTCGTCCTTGTCGTAGCCGGCAATAAAAACGAATGGATTCTCCGCTCGGAAACCCACGATCGCGGGCGGCGTGCCGTCGCCCGTGACACCGACGCCGCCGACGAGCTGTCCGCCCTTGTAAAGCGGAACGCCGCCCGGCGTTCCATCCAGCGACGTGAAGGGCACCTTTACAATGGCGGTGCCCGGCGTCGCACTGAAGATCGTGACACTGCCCGGTGCCTTAAATTTGTTGATGTCGGAGATAAAGAGACTCGACAGACCGACCCCGACAAGCGGCCCGGTCGGGGTGTTGAAAACGCCGGGCGGGAAATGTTGTTGGATGATAAATCCGGCCGTGCGCGAAGTGAACGCGTTCTGATCGCTGCTCAGGAAGGCGGCCGAGCCCGCCTTGGAAACGCAGGTTGCGACTTCCTGCGGGGACGGGGTCGGTTCTCCCCGGACATTCCAAACGCCGAGCACGAAGCCCTCGCGATCAACCACCGCGATCACGCTGTTCGGGGAAATTTGTTGTGCCCGCGAAGCGGCCTGGCTGATGATTTTTGTCACATCGCCCGCCGTTAGTTGCGCGCCCGCTGACGAGACCCAGCAAAGGGCTACGAGAAGGAAGGCGAGCCTGCGGAAAATCATCCGACTGGCTTTGTAGCAACCGATGGCACGAACTGCCAAGAAAAAACCCCCGGTGCGACAGGCTTGCAAATCGATCGCCAATTCCGTCATTCTGCGCGGGCGATGCGCAAACCTGCCGCGGCGACGAGGAGTCACGCAATGATTTGCCTGCCTCTTCCTTGGAACGTTGAACGTTGGACGTTGAACGTTGGGCGTTTTCTTCTCTGCCTGCTGGTTTTCTCTGCGCCCGCGCGAGCGCAGGAAGAAGCGTCCGAACTTCCACCGGAAGACACGAGCGATTCCCTCCGCCTGCGCGATCTCGGTACCCAGAGATTCACGCTCGCCCAGATCCAGCGGCTCGCGCCGGAGGCGGCCAGGGAAGCTGCCGCGCCCTCTCCTTCGCCTTCGCCACCGACGCAGTTCAATCCCGACCCGGGCGCCCCTAACGAACCGGAATCGATCGAGCCGCCGAGTTTGTTTCCCCCGGTCATCCCGCCCCTCCCGCAGTACGGCGAAGAAGCGCTCCCGCGCTCGCTCGAGCTGCCGCGTCACGACATGCGCGAAGTCGTGCCGAACCGGCACAACCTCGAGTACGAGAATTATCCCGACGCCGCGCAAAACCAGGGTCTCCTGCCCGATTCCCAGGCGGTCCCGAACCGCTGGTTCGTCGGCTTCGGACGCTGGAAACGCTATGCCGATCCTTCGACGGAGACGCCCTACCAATCAGGCGGTCTGAAACTCTGGCATCCCTATTTGCCGAGCACGCTAAAGGGCGACGCACCGATCATCGGCGAGGATATTTTTCTTGATCTCACACTGAGCGATTTCTTCCAATTTGAAGCGCGCCGCCTGCCGACTCCCAGCGGCGTGAGCAGCGCGCGGCCGAACAGCTCGGAATTCTTCGGCCGCAGCGAGCAGTATTTTCTCTCGAACGATGTCTCGATCGGGATCGATCTCTTTCAGGGCGAGACCGCCTTCAAACCGGTCCAATGGGCGCTCCGTTTTCTCGGCGTTTACAACAACAATTACACCGACGTGCAGGAGACCAACGTGCTCGACCCCGATCCGCGCCTCGCGAACACGACGCGCTACAAGGATTTCTACGCGCTCCAGGAAGCCTTCGCCGAGATTCACATCCGCGATCTTTCGAATAACTACGACTTCATTTCCTCGCGCTTTGGCATTCAACCGTTCGTGAGCGACTTCCGCGGCTTCATTTTCAATGACTCCAACCTCGGCGTGCGCATCTTCGGCAACTACGACAACAATCGCTGGCAATACAATCTCGCCGCCTTCGACATGCTCGAAAAGGATACCTACTCGGATTTGAACACTTTCGATTCGCGCGATCAGCAGGTCTTGATTGCGAATGTTTTTCGCCAGGATTTCTTCGCCAAGGGCTACACCGCGGAGTTGAGTTTCCTCGCCGATCTTGACGGCGCGAGCCGGCACTACGACAAGAACGGTTTCATCACCCGGCCGGCGCCGATCGGCACAGTGCAGGATCATTCCCTGGAGGCGTATTACCTCGGGTGGACGGGCGACGGCCACATCGGCTGGCTCAACATCACGCACGCTTTTTATGAGGTCCTCGGGGAGGACAATCTCAACGGAATTGCGGGCCGGCGGGTCTCGATCAATGCGCAGATGGCGGCGCTTGAACTCTCGATCGACCGGGACTGGCTCCGCCAAAAGATCACGCTCTTTTACGCGAGCGGCGACAGCAAGCCGAGGGATGGGACCGCCACCGGTTTCGACACGATTATTGACCGGCCTTTTCTTTTTGGCGGACCATTCAGTTTTTACGTGCACCAGGGCTTCAATCTCGCGGGCACGGCGGTGAATTTTAAGCAGGGCGACAGCCTGGTGCCCGATTTCCGCACCAGCAAGACCGAGGGTCAGGCCAACTTCGTCAACCCCGGCGTGTTCCTCGTCGGTTACGGCCTCGATGCCGATGTCACGCCGAAACTGAAGGCTTTCGTCAATCTGAACTACATCCAGACGATGACCACCGCGGTTACCGAACAGGTGCTCTTCACCAATCGTGCGAGCAACGATATTGGGTTCGATTTCAGCCTCGGAGTTCAATGGCGCCCGCTGCTCACCGACAACGTGATCATTAGCGCGGGGATGGGTTTTCTCGTCCCGGGGCAGGGCTACAAGGATATCTACGAGACTAATACGCGGCCGGTGCCGGGGTTTGGGAATCCGCCGGCGGGGAGTGTGGATGATTTTCTGTATAGCGGGATTTTTACCGTCACGCTGACCTATTGATGAAGACGCAGCAGAAAACGTTCAACGTTCAACGAAGAGCAGAGGCTGCGCGCGTCCGTGAAGATCCAAGTGCAGATTTCGGTCAAACTGGCGACACCTTTGCGAAGTACGATTTGGAAGATCGCTTGCTCGAATTCACGGCGCGACTTCTCAAGCTTGTCGACGCACTGCCAGGTTCGCGCGCCGGAAACCATATCGCGGGTCAATTGCTGCGTTGTGGAACTTCGCCGTATGCAAACCACGGCGAAGTCCAAGCGGCGGAATCCCGCAAGGACTTTATCCACAAGCTTGGCGTTTGCTTTAAGGAACTAAAGGAAATCAAACGCTGGCTCCGCCTCATTGCGCGAGTCGAGCTCATTCCCGTCAAGCGAGTGCGTCTGCTCCTTCTGGAGACGGAAGAACTACTGAGGATCTTCTCCGCGAGCATTCGCACGGCGGAGAACAACGCGCGATGACTGGTTCTTCTCTTCCCTTGAACGTTGAACGTTGGACGTTGAACGTTGAACGTTTTCTTCTTCCTCTCCTACTTTTCCTTCCTTCCTTCGGCAGCGCGCAGGATTCCACCTCCGGCTACGGTCCTCCCACCGTCGTCTCCCCTAACGAATCAATGACTGCTCCCGCCGCGCTCCCTCCGCGCAACTGGATCGACCAAACCCAGGCGGAGGCCGACGCCAAGAGCATCGGCTGCAACGAATGTCATCAAGGCGTCGAGCCGATGCACGCCGCCCCGCACGTCGTGCTCGGCTGCACCGATTGCCACGGCGGCAACCCCGCCCGCCACCTGAAAATTGAGCAGGCGCACGTCCTGCCGCGTTATCCTGAGTTCTTTCGCACCTCGGCCAATCCCCCGCGCTCCGATGTCTGGCTCAACCACGAGTCGCCGGAATTCATTCGTTTCATGAACCCCGGCGACCTGCGCGTCGCGGAGCAGACCTGCGGCCTTTGTCACGGTGAGATCGTGCACAAGGTCGCGCACAGCATGATGAATCACGGCGCCATGCTCTGGGGGGCCGCGCTTTATAATAACGGCGGTGTCCCTTACAAGAATTACCGCTTCGGCCAGGCCTATGGCGCGGATGGCGTGCCGTTGCGCCTCCTCAATTACACTCCGGTCACGCCGAACGACACCAAGGTGCACGGCATTCTCCCGTTCATCGAGCCGCTCCCGCGCTTCAACCTGAGCAACCCGGGCAACGTTCTGCGCATCTTCGAAAAAGGCGGCGAGAAACAACTGCAGCTCGGCGTCCCCACGAGCGACGAGCCGCCCGGCCGGCCGGCGCGCCGGCTATCCGAGCGCGGTCTCGGCACGCTCAATCGCACCGATCCGGTCTTCCTCGGCCTGCAAAAAACGCGGCTGCACGACCCGCTTCTCGGCTTCCTCGGGACGAACGATCACCCGGGC
>DATMNS010000324.1:0-14805 GCA_035568735.1 Chthoniobacterales bacterium
GGATCAAACTGGAAGTCGGCCAGGGCGAGATCGTCGGCTTGCTCGGGAAAAACGGCGCCGGGAAGACGACCAGCTTCTACATGATCGTCGGTCTCGTCAGGCCAAACAGCGGCCGGGTTATCTTCTCCGGCACCGACGTGACCAATTACCCGATGTACCGGCGCGCCCGGCTCGGGATGGGCTATCTGCCGCAGGAGGAATCGATCTTTCGCAAGATGACGGTAGAGCAAAACATCCTCGCCATTCTCGAGACGATGCCCCTGAGCAAAAAAGAGCGCCGCCATCGCTGCGATGAATTGCTCCATCAATTCGGGATCGAGCGGATCGCGAAAAACACCGCGCTCACCCTGAGCGGCGGTGAGAAGCGCCGCCTCACGATCGCGCGCTCCCTCGTCACCCGGCCAAAATTACTCATGCTCGACGAGCCCTTCAGCGGCGTCGATCCGATCGCGGTCTACGACGTGCAGCAACTCGTCGTCAACTTGCGCAAATCCGGCCTCGCCATTCTCATTACCGACCACAACGTCCGCGAGACGCTCTCCATCGTGGACCGCGCCTACCTCATCGACGAAGGCCGCGTGGTGAGCGAAGGGACGAAAGATTTTCTGATTAACGATCCGATCAGCCGCCAGCTTTATCTCGGCGAGCGCTTTCGGATGTGAACCAAAGGAGCCGCATGCAAACCGTCAACGCCCATCCGAACGTCATCGTCACCGGTCGCCATCTCGCGATCACCGACGCGATCAACGATTACGCCACGCGCAAGATCGAAGGGCTGCACCTCGATTATCCGAAAATCATCGAGGCCCACGTCATTCTCGGCGTGGAAAAATACCGGCACTGGGCCGAGGTCGTACTTATTTGCTCGAACCACATCACGATCGAGGCCTGCGAGGAAACGAGCGACCTCTACGCGGCGATCGACGCGGTAATGGACAAAATCGCGCGGCAGATGCGCAAGTACAAAACGCGCCTTTTGCGCCGGCATCGCCCCCGCAAGGAAGAGATCCGGCATCTCGAAGAACAGATTCTGAACCCCGAGCCGATCGAGGAGGACGAACATCACGAGCACGCCGTCGTCCGGACAGAGCGTTATCCGGTGAAACCGATGTTTGTCGATGAGGCGGTGCTCCAGTTGGAGATGTCGGCGCGACAGTTCATGGTCTTCATGAACGCGCGGAACTCGCGGGTCAACGTTTTGTATCGCCGCAAGAGCGGCGACTTCGGGCTGATCGAGCCAACGTTAGGCTAAGAGTGGAGGCGGGCATGTCGCCCGCCAACGCGGTTAATCCCGGCCCCCGACACGGACGCCGCCAAATCCTGGGCGCAACGCCGGGTGCGTCGCAGGCCGGCAGGACCGCCGCTCCGTCCCATCGCCCCGCCAGAGGGGCCCTGCGACCTGAAGGAACAAAGATGACATTTTAATGACAAAAATGTCAGAATTGGCCCTCGCGGTCCTAGGGCACGGAGTCGTTTGCCATTCGGGCCAGGCGCTCAACATGACATTTTTGTAATATTTTTCTGGACATCTTCCGCTCTCACCTGTGTAATCGCGTCTCCGGAAATACCGGGAAACTAAAACCAAAAATACTAAAAATGAAAAAACCTACGCTAATTCAACATCTCAGGAGCAACCCCGGAGCAGCAATCGCTGCTTCGATCACGCTCCTTTTTTCCCTTGGAGTCGCGAGCGCTTCCGCGCAGTCGCAGACTTTAGTGACGCGCCACACGCGCGACGCTGTTTCCAAGGGGCAGGTTGCCTTCGTGCAACACCTCGATGCCGGACAGACCCTGCATCTCGTGATTGGCCTGCCGTTGCGAAATCAGGAGAATCTAAATTCGTTTCTCCAAAATCTCTATAATCCCTACAGCCCTAACTATCGCCAGTATCTAAGTGTCGAGCAATTCACCAAAATGTTTGGACCGACACAAGAAGACTACGAGGCCGTGATTCAGTTTGCGCAAAGGAATGGCTTCGTGGTCTCGGGAACCGCTTCTAACCGGTTGATTGTTGAAGTAGATGCTTCCGTGGCAAGCATTGAGAAGGCGTTCAACGTCACGATGAACGTTTACCAACATCCAACCGAAAAGCGGACCTTCTATGCACCGGATCGCGAGCCAACGGTTAACCTGTCGGCCAAGCTATGGAATATCAATGGGCTGGATAATTTTGCGATCCCGCGCCCGGCCAGTCTGAAACAGAACCTAACTGACCAACCCGCAAGCAACACTGGGTCGGGCCCCGGAGGCTATTTCCTTGGGAGTGACCTGCGCAAGGCTTACTACGGATCCACCGGTACGCTTACTGGCACCGGTCAAGTCATCGGATTGCTGGAATATGTGGGTTATAACCCTGCCGATGTCACCAAATACTTCACCACCTATGGCCCGCCTCTGACCACAACCGTGACACCGGTTTCAACCGACGGAACGGCGGCGATTTGTACGACCTGTGACGATACCGAACAAGCGCTTGATATCGAGTATTCCATTTCGATGGCACCTGGCTTGAGCCAGTGCATTGTCTATGTCGGAAGCACCGACCAATCGATGCTCAACCGGATGGCGACCGACAACACCGCCAAAGCAATCAGCTGCTCGTGGTCATGGAAGCCGGCCGATCCGACGGTTGACGATCCGATCTTCATGCAGATGGCCGCGCAGGGGCAGACATTTGCCAGCGCTTCAGGAGACAGCTCGAGCTGGGGCGCGGGCGAATACAACTGGCCGCAGGAGAGCGCGAACATCCTCTGCGTCGGAGCAAATCATCTCGTGACCAACGGTCCGGGTGGCAGCTGGCTGTCTGAAACTGGCTGGAGCGATAGCGGCGGAGGTATTTCCATCGACCGCATTAAGATTCCGAGCTGGCAGCTAAATAAGAAAGTCGTGAACGCCACGAACGGCGCTTCGAAGAAGCTTCGTAACGGACCGGACGTAGCGGCGGAAGGCGACTTCCAAAACTACATTTGCTATGACGGCACCTGCGCCGGCGGCTGGGGCGGCACAAGCTTTGCCTGTCCCGAAATTATTGGTTACCTTGGTCTTGCTAACCAACAGTCGGTTTCGCATGGTCATGCCACATTAGGCTTCGTCAATCCGGCGATTTATACCATCGGCGAAGGCGCAGCTTATACGAGCAACTTCCATGACATTACCAGCGGCAGCAATGTTGGCTTCACCTGTGTGCCCGGCTACGACCTCGTGACCGGTTGGGGTAGTCCGAATGGAGCGACCTTGATCAATACCCTGGCGCCCTAAAGAGGCGACAGCTTCAGATTGATCAGTTTAACGACCCAGGAGTGCATCTGGACAACAGATGCCTCCTGGGTCCTCTTTTTCGGGGAACGGCGGAACTCGCGGGTCAACGTCCTCTACCGGCGCAAGGGCGGCGACTTCGGACTGATCGAGCCAACGTTAGGCAAAGAACCGCGGCTGGCCGCGCTGCGGTCAGGCACCGAGGGTCGAAGACGCGGGCAGAACGGAGTTCTCCATGCCGGTCGGGAAGGTGGGAAACCGGGGCTGCCAGCCGAGCGCGCGCAGGCGCTGGTTCGACACGCGTTTGTTGCTCGCGCCGCGTTTTCGCCCGGCGGGTGGGTCGACGAGGGCGGGGAGCGGACGATGCAACCTGGCCGCGAGCCATGCGTAACACGCCCGTTGCGTCATCGGCTCGTTGTCCGCCACGTTCACGATCCCTGTGGTTGTTCGCTCTTCGTTAGGCAGATGGACGAGAAGAAAGAGCGCCGCGGCGATATCGTCGCGGTGCGCCTGATTGAGATAACGCTCTTCGCCGGCCTCGAGGCGCGCCTCGCCGGAGAGGAATTTGCGGAGCAGCGCGGAGCGGCCCGGTCCATAAATTCCCGCGAGCCGCGCGACCAGCCCGCCCTTTTGCCTAACGAGTTCTTCGGTCGCGCGCAGGATCCTTCCGGTTTCGTGCAACGGTTCCGCCGCGCTCTCTTCATCGACCCATTCGCCGCCAGTCTGGGCGTAAACCGAGGTGCTGCTGGTGTAAACGAAAATGCGCGGCGCGAGTGCGGCGAGTAGATTTTCGGCGCCGACGAAATAAATCCGGCGATAACTTTCCGGCCCACCACCGCCGGAGCTGGCGCAATGAATCACGGCCTCGCACGCGCTCGCCGCCGCCTTGACCGCGGCGAGCTCTGCGATGTCGACGGCGCGGACAGGATACGGCTTGGCCGCCAGCCGCCGCGCGGACTCGGGCGACTGCGTCCAGCCTTCCACTTCCCATCCCCCGGCGTGCAAGAGATCGGCCGTCGCCACGCCGAGATAGCCGCAGCCGGCAACTAAAACACGCGGCCTCACGTCGCGACCGCCGCGATCTCGATTTCGTCAAATTCGTTAGGCTGAAGGGCCCGCACCTGTTTTAGACGGATCAGCTCGAGCAAGGCGAGAAACGTAACCACGATTTCAACCCGCGACGCCATCTGCGCGAACAAATCCGAAAAGCGCATCGACTTGCCGCCGGCGAGGCTTTGCAGAATCCGCTCGATCTTGTCGGAGACGGTAAAATGCTCGCCGAACATTTCGCGCAAATCGTCCTGCGCCTGAAGCCGCTTGATAACGTTTTGAAAGGCGTTGATCAGCTGGAAAATTCCCACTTCGCCGAGAGGCAAAGGCGCGATTTCCGGCACGACGCCTTCGCCGATGCGCGCAAAAATCCGCTCCTGCGCCAGTTCGCGCGATTGCAAGTGCGCCGCGGCTTCCTTGAATTTTTTGTATTCGATCAACTGGCGGATCAATTCCCAGCGCGGGTCATCCTCATCGACATCCTCCTCCGGCGGCTGTTGGTCGGCCGGCAGCAAGTTCCGGCTCTTGAGGTAAATCAGGTTGGCGGCCATGACCACGAACTCGCCGGCGACATCGATGTTCAGCTCCTTGAAGGCCTGAAGATATTCCAGGTATTGCTGGGTAATTCGCTCGAGCGAAATGTCGTAGATATCGAGCTCGTCGCGCTTGATCAGGTAAAGCAGGAGATCGAGCGGGCCTTCGAAAATCTCCAGCCGGACTTTGTATTCGGTCTCCATCGTTAGGCAAGATCGGGCTCCGTCTTCACCCGGTTCCAAATTTCGTCGAGGGCCGCGAGATCGACGGCGCCGAGCTGCTTGCCTTGCGCTTGCAGCTCGCGCTCCAACGCGTGAAAACGTGAAATGAATTTCTCCGTCGCCGCGGCCAGCACGGTCTCGGCATCGAGCTGACTTTTGCGTGCGAGATTTACGACCGCGAAAAGGAGATCGCCCAACTCATCCGCCATCGCGTCGGCGTTTTGCGAAGCGATTGCTTCCTTCGTTTCGCCCAGTTCTTCGTCGACCTTCGCGACGACGTCCGCGATCTCCTGCCAATCGAAGTTCACTCGCGCCGCTTTGGTCTGCGCTTTCTGGGCAAACATGAGGGCCGGCAGAGCTCTCGTTAGGCCGGCAAAATACGGCGCTTCCCCCGCGCTTTTTTCCGCGCGCTTGATCGCGTCCCATTGCCGGAGGACGGCGCCGGTGTCGCGCGCTTCGCTCCCGGCGAAGACATGCGGGTGCCGGCGGACGAGCTTGTCGCCAATCTCGCGGGCCACATCCTCGATCGTAAAGCGTCCCTCTTCGCTCGCGATCTGCGCGTGCATCACCGCCTGCAAAAGCAGATCGCCGAGTTCTTCACGAAAGTTCGCGTCGTCGCCGGTGCGGATGGCGGCCGCCACTTCGTAAGCTTCCTCCAGCAAACCCGGGACGAGTGACTGGTGGGTCTGCTCACGATCCCACGGGCAACCGCCCGGCGCGCGCAATTGCGCGACGATCTCGCAGAGGCGACGAAAATTGGTTGAGGCGTCCACGCGTTTCCTTCCACCATCAACCGATCGCCGGCAACCGCTTCAAATCCGCCAGAGCGAACGATGGCTCCCGAACTCGGAGACTTCGCCGGAGGTTTTGCGCCCGACATAAATCGTAATGCCGATCACGCCGACCAGCGTGCCGACAAAAATGAAAGCCACCAGCCAGGACGGGATGTGACCGACGCGCAGCGCGCGGTAGAACGCCGGAATGCCATCGATCGGTTCTTTTGCGTGGATAAAAATTTTCATCACCCACGCGATCATGATGAGAACGAAAATGAAAACGTAATTGCGTTTCAGGCGTCGGCCGACCGCTTCGAGTTTTCCGATTTTGAACGAGGGCAGGATCAAATCTTCGCAGACCAGTTTTTTCCATTCGCCTTGCAGCAGGTTGCGATTCTCCATCACCATCGGGACGAGGAAATGCGCCTCGAGCATGCGCACCCGCGCGCGGAAGGCATCGTAAAAGCGATAACGGCGCGCCTCGATCCAGAGCATGATCCAGACGATCGCGAGATTGAAAAAGAAGATGAGGTGCGGGACGGCGGCATTGGAAAAGGCGATCGTGATAATCGCGGTGCTGCTCGTTACCGCCCAGTTGGTCGTCGTATCAAGCCGCGTCCGCCAGACCATGATGCGCCCCAGCTCGCCGCGGTAAAAATGCGACATCGCATTGACGTAGCCCTGGTCATAAAAGCTGCCGTGGGCGGCGAGGGTCGCTTCGTCGATCGGTCCGTGAGTTTCGTTCGCCACGATTCGGTTGCATGATTCGACTTCTGCGCGGGGCGCGTCAATCTATCAATTTACCGATCCGATGATCTCACCCTTGCTCGACGCCTTGCTCGATCCGAAACACGTCGCTCTCGAACTGCGCGGCGCGAGCGCGGGAGAGGCGGTCTGGGAAATCGTGGAGCTGTTGCGCGAGAGCGGCGCACTGCCCAAGCCGAAGGAGTTTTTCGAAGCGGTCATGGAGCGCGAACAAAAAAGCTCCACGGTGGCGAACGGCGGGGTCGCTTTCCCACATGCGCGCACCCAGCTGGTCGAGCAAATTCTCCTCGGGATCGGCCGCAGCCGGAAGGGGGTCTTGTTTGGCGAAGGGAAAGAACCAGTGCACCTCATTTTCGTCATTGCCGTGCCGCAGCAGATGGTGAACGACTATTTGATCTGCGTCGGCGCGCTGGCCCGGCTGGTTCGCCAGGAGGGGACGCGGCAGGCGCTTCTGGCGGCCTCAACGCCGGCCGAATTCTTCGACCGGATGCGCAACGAGCCTTGAGTCGTTAGGCACGGGCCCGCGCTCGCCATAATACCAACGATGCAGGCGGACGGGCGAAAGCCCGCACTTGTAGAGGACGATGAAAAGCCCGTTCTCGATTGAGGTGCGCCACGGGCCCCGGCGCAAATGTCGCCGGGTGGAGGATTCCACCGGCGGATCGAGCACGGCCACTTTGCCCGCGCGGCGCAGCCGTCGAGAAAACTCCATGTCCTCCATCAGCGGGATGGGCGCGAAGCCGCCCAGCGCACGAAAGGTTTCGCGCCGCACGTAGAGGGTTTGATCGCCGAAAAAACTGCCGCCGTGGCGGGTAAAAAAGCGGGCCACCCTCTCGAACCAGAGAAACTGGGGATGGCGACCGTCGAACTTGCGGTAGAAGGCACCGCCGATAACGGCCGGATCCCGCAGGGCCGACCCAATGGCCGCGACGTGGGCGAGGGTCAGGATCGAATCGGCGTGATGAAAAATCAGCACATCGCCAGTGGCGGTTTCCGCGGCGAGATTCATCTGCGCGCCGCGGTTTGGTTGCGTCGCCGGCAGATAAATACCCCCGGCTGTCCGGATGGACTCTGCGGCCGCGGGTTGGGGGGAGGCGTCCGCCACAATCACTTCGTGGAACGCATTTAGCCTAACGAGAACAGGCAGGAGTCGGGCGAGATTGGCGTGATCGTTCCAGGCCGGGATGATCACGCTGAGCCGCAACGCAGCGGTCGCCCGATCGCTCACGGCGACTTCTTCAAGAGCCGGTTGCGCGCCCGGTCCAGCGCGCGCCGCTCGCTCGCCGTCAGGCTGCCGATGCCGGATTTCGAGATTTTATCGAGCAGTGGGTCGATCGATTCGACGACGTCATCCTCCGGCTCGATGGTTCGGCGGCCGGTCTCGTGCGGCAGGACACGGAACTTCTGTTTTCGCCGAAAGAGGCGCGATACTCCTTCAGAGAATGCGCTCTGCAAGGCAGATGCTTCAGGCTTCTGGACGAGCCGGATGTAGAGGAAGGAAGTGAGGCACATTCCCCAAAGCACCGTGAGGAAACCCCATTGGTGAGCGGGAAGGTATTGCATCGAGGCAAGAACGAGACCCGCGAAGGCGAGCCATTTCAGAGTCACCCAACCAAACAGCTCGACCCCGGGGTAAAGCGTCGCGAAGGCGATGAACAGACCGACCGAGATCTCGTACGAGCCCGCGTAGGTCCAGCGGACCCCGGCTGCGCTCCAGAGCATCATGACCAATGGAGGCACGAGCAGCAAAAGCCCGATGAGGTGCAGATAGCGCCGGCGACCAAGAAATTTTTCGACTTCAACCCCCGACCAGTAGAGGAAGAGAATGTTGAAGATAAAAAAGAACGAAGCCTGTTGAATCAGAATACAGGTCAGTGGTTGCCAGAGCGCGCCGTGCAGAAAGGCAGAGGAGCGAAAGGCGAATGGCGTCAGATCCCAGCCGGCGGATTCCGCGATGACCGTGCCGAACATTCCCAGCACGAAAAGGGCGGCGATCAGCGTGGTGATCCGGATCGGGTAACGACCCATCCAACCCACCGGTTGGTAGTCATCCGATTTCACCACACCGAACATGCCGATAGTAAACGGCGCAGGCTCGGAGAGCGCAAGCACGCTTGCGTATGGCAACGGCCGTGTCGGCTGCACGGATGCTACCCCCCTGGCAATGTCTGTGGGTCCCCACGGCTGCCGCTCCAGCACCGTGGGATTTTTTTCTTGGCCTACCGGCTGAAGCGTTCAAACTAACACTGCACTCGCGGTCGCGGGCCAGACTATGGAAAATATCGCTCCTGCCATTTCGCCGCCCAGTGGCATGGGTGAAAACAAACCGGCCAACCAGGCGGTGCTCGATTGGGTGCACGAGGTCGAACTTCTCACGCAGCCGGAGAACGTTTTCTGGTGCGATGGATCGGAGGCGGAGAACGATTACCTGCTGGGGGAAGCCTGCCGCCAGGGGGTCCTGCTGAAGCTTAACCAGGAGAAGAACCCCGGTTGCTATCTGCATCGTTCCAACCCCAACGATGTTGCCCGAGTCGAACAATTCACTCTCATCTGCGCGCCGACGAAGGAAGAAGCCGGTCCGACGAACAACTGGGCGGAACCCGCGACCATGTACCGCAAACTGCACGGCATGCTGAAGGGCGCGTTGCGTGGCCGGACGATGTACGTCGTGCCCTACATCATGGGACCGCCGGAGTCGCCCTTGGCCAAGATCGGTTTTGAAATCACCGACTCGATCTACGTCGTCCTCAGCATGCGGATCATGACGCGCATGGGAGCGCTGGCCGGTGCGCGCCTCGGGGCGAAGCCGGATGCGGAATTCAATCGCGGCGTGCATTCGCTCCTCGACGTCAATCCGGAGCGGCGCTTCATCTGCCATTTTCCACAGGATAACACGATCATCTCCGTCGGTTCCGGTTACGGCGGGAACGTTCTCCTGAGCAAAAAATGCCTCGCCTTGCGGATTGCCTCCTACCTCGCGAAAAAACAGGGCTGGCTCGCCGAGCACATGCTGATCCTGGGGGTCGAATCGCCGGACGGGAGAAAACATTACGTCGCGGCGGCCTTCCCAAGCGCGTGCGGGAAGACGAATTTCGCAATGCTCATTCCACCGCCTCATTTTGCCGGCTGGAAAATCACCACTATCGGCGACGACATCGCGTGGATGCAGATCGGGCGGGACGGCCGGCTCTACGCGGTCAATCCGGAGAACGGCTATTTCGGTGTCGTGCCCGGCACGAGCTACAAATCGAATGCGAACGCGATGCGTTCCATCGAGCGGGACACGCTCTTTACGAACGTCGCCCTGACGAGTGATGGCGATGTCTGGTGGGAAGGAAAGGATGGTGACCCGCCGGCGGAGGCGATCGACTGGCGCGGCCGGCCCTGGACGCCGGCGTCGAAGGAAAAGGCGGCCCATCCCAATAGCCGTTTCGCCGTTCCGATGCGCAATAATCCGGTGCTCGATCCTGAAGTTGACGACCCGGCCGGGGTCCCGATCAGCGCGCTCATTTTCGGCGGGCGCCGGAGCGACACGATGCCGCTGGTTTTTCAGGCCGCCGATTGGAACCACGGGGTTTATCTCGGAGCGACGATGGCCTCCGAGACGACGGCGGCTGCCACCGGCGCGGTCGGCCAGGTGCGGCGGGATCCGATGGCGATGCTGCCTTTTTGCGGCTACAACATCGGCGATTATTTCCGGCACTGGCTCAAGACGGGGCCGCGCCTCACGAATCCGCCGCTGATTTTCCACGTCAACTGGTTCCGCAAAAGTGCGGCCGGAAAATTTCTCTGGCCCGGCTTTGGCGACAACATGCGAGTTTTGCGATGGATCATCGATCGCTGCGCCGGCCGCGGCGGAGCGGGGGAAAGCCCGATCGGCAGCGTGCCGCGCCCGGAGGATCTCGATCTCGCCGGGCTGGAAGACGTCTCGCCGGAGATGATGCGCGCGCTCCTGGCGGTAAAGCCGGACGAATGGGCGAGGGAGCTGGCGGGGCAGGCCGAGTTCTTTGCCTCGCTCCAGCCTTACGTGCCGAAAGAGCTGCTCGACGAGCACAAGAAACTGGCCGGGCGACTTGGTCGTTAGGCAGATTCGGCTCCTCCGACTCCGCTGCGCTCGGCTCGGGCTGACCGGACGGAACCGTCGGGCAACCTGCCCTCAATAGGCCGAGGGCGGCGGCACGAAGAGCTGGGCGATGGTGCGCGCGATGATCCCGCACTCCAGCGTCATGTTCCAGTTTTCGAGATACTCGATGTCACAGGCGACGCGATTCTCGATGTCTTTGCTGTTTCGCGCTTCGCCCCGAAAACCGCGCACCTGCGCGAGACCGGTGATTCCCGGCTTGACGAACGTGCGCACCTGATAGTTCGCCATCAGTTGCGAAAACTGTTCGTTATGCTCGAGCAAGTGCGGCCGCGGGCCGACGACGCTCATGTCGCCATGGAGCACATTCCAAAACTGCGGGATCTCGTCGATGCTCAGTTTGCGAAACCATTTGCCTAACGGATAGACACGCTCGTCTTCGGAAGTCGCCTGCCGCGCGAGGTCCGGATTCTCCGGGTGCATGGTGCGGAATTTCCAAATCTCGAAGCGCCGGTTTTGAATCCCGGCGCGAACTTGCTTGTGGAAGAGCGGCCCAGGCGATTGCAGCCGCTGCGCGAGCCAGACGAGCACCGCGAGAGGCGGAAAAATGAACAGCATGATGGGGAGCGCGAGCGCGTAATCGATCGTCCGTTTGAGTCCGCGATTAAACGGATTCTCGAGCGGCTCCTCCCGCAGGCCGATGAAGCGAAAACCATCGTCATCGAAATGGGTTACCGGATGGCGCAGTTTTTCCTCCAGGTCGCTTACGATCAAAAGCCGGACGCCGAGTTGGTCGCAGGTCGCGATGAGGTTGCGGCTCCGTTCGTCGAACTGCGGGAACTCCAGCAGGATCACCTGCGTTACTTCATGTTCCTGGATCGCGCTTCGGAAACACTCCAGGCCTCCGAGCACGGGAATCCTGTCCGCGGTGTATTCCAGCGGTTCCTCCGAGATGAGGCCCACCGTCCGCAAACCCAGCTCGGCCTTGCGCCGCAGCCAGCCGCGCAATTGCGCGGCTTTGGCACTCGAGCCGACGAGCAACGTCTTCTCTTCCCGACGAAACATTCCGCGGGCGAGAAACGCGGGTAGAAAGTGATGCGAAAAGAGGAGCGCGATGTAGAGCCAGGGAAGGAAGTTAAAGAAGAAAAGTCGCGAAATGAAAGAGTCCTTGGTCGCGATGAGATAAAGGACGAGCACCCCGACACTGGCGAAGGTCTGGCGCAGGGCGAGGCGGTGCTGGTGGAGGAGCTCGCTCTGGAGAAAATATTTTTTCGAGCCCTCCCGGCTGAGGGATTCCCCCAGCATCCCGATGCAGAGCATCGCGCAATAGATACTGTAGCGGCGCCAGGTGAGCTCCGCGCCGGCCGAGTAAAACGTCACCATCACCCAGACGCCGAACCAGAAGAGCGCCGCCACGAGCGCGATCTGGCAAAGCAGAAAAACGCGATACAATCCTTGCGTTCGCTGGGTGACCATGGTTATCGACTGGAGGCAAAGACGGCGGCGGGCGCGGTTGGGGAATCGATCAGTCGACCCCCGTGAAAGATACTGATTCGCTGCATTTGAGAGCGCAAGCTCGTTACGCCAATTCCACTTCATCGCAACTAGACGATCGATGCAACCCGCCGAGTCCCCGCGATCCCCCAGATCGAGCACGAGCAACGCCGCCGCCTGGACGGCGCTCGGCTTGCCGCCGCTCGTTGTGCTGGCCGCGTTTCTGGGCGGCGCCACGCAACGCTGGAGCGAGGCGGTCGTCGTCGGCGCTTTCGCGCTCCTGCTCCTCGCCCGGCCGCCGCGCTTTTCGCTCGGGCCGTTCCTAAACACGGCGGCTCTGCTTTTCCTCGCGCTGGCGGCGGTCGCCTTTCTTCCGGCGCGCTGGTTTTTCATGCCCGCCTGGCGCGTCGCCCTAACGAATGACTTTGGGGTGCAACTCGCTTCCACCGTCAGCCCGCAGCCCTGGTTAACGCTCGATGGCCTGCTCCTCTTGATCGCCGGGCTGGCCTGGATTTACTATGTCGCGACGCTCGACGCTCATCTCCGCGATGTGCGACAAGCGGCCCGCGCTTTCTCCGGAGGAATCATCGCGCTGGCCGGGCTTTGCATTTATCTGCATCTCACGGATCGCGCCCTGCCCTTCTGGCATAACGAACGGAGCTTCGGGCCATTCCCCAATCGCAACCAGACCGGCGACCTCTTTGGCATTTCCACCCTCCTCGTGCTCGCCTGCCTGCAGGATGATTTCCGGCGCGGTCACCGACGCTGGATTATCTGGCTCGCTGGAGTTGGCGTCCTGATCGCCGCGCTCATTCTCGATTTTTCGCGCGCCGGCATACTCATTCTCGTGCTCGGCTCGGTGGCCTGGCTGGCGCGGCTCGCGCTCCACAGGTGGTCGGGCGCCCGAATCGCAGTCGCGACCTCGCTTCTTCTGGTGCTCTTCGCCGGGCTGCTCATTTTCGGTGGCGAAACGATCGAGCGTTTTCCCCTGCGCCTCGGGAGCGAAGGCGCGGTCACCTCCGATTTTCGCTGGCTGATATTTCGCGACGCCGCGACGATGATCCAGTCGTCACCCTGGTGCGGTGTGGGACTCGGAAATTTCGAGAGTGTGTTTGCGCTCTTTCGCGATGTCTCCCGCGGTGAAACCCGCTCGCTCCATCCGGAAAGCGACTGGCTCTGGGTCGCGGCGGAAATGGGTTGGCCGGCGCTCGTCCTCATTTTCGCGGCCGCCGCCGTCTTCGTGAAGCGCGTCTTTCCCTTGCGGGAAGGGACCAACCAGCGGCTGCGCTACGCCGCGCTCGTCGGTGCGCTCCTTTTCGCGCTGCACGGATTCGTCGATGTCTCCGGTCACCGTTTCGCGACTTTCCTCGCGGGGACACTGCTCCTCGGTCTCGCTCAGTTTCGCCCGCCGCCGACGGCAGCGAGTCGTTGGCCGCCGATCCTCTTTCGTTTCGTCGGTCTGCTGCTCGTGGTCGTAAGTGTCGCCTGGCTTTTTTCCTGGCGGCGCGCCTTGCCCGTGCCTGGATTCACCGGGGTGGAGAACGCGAAGGAGGACGCCATCGTGGCCAATCGCGGCCACCGTTTCGATGAGGCGATCGCCTTCGCGGATTGCGGTCTGGAATGGGCGCCGCTCGATTGGCAGCTCTACTTCATCCGGGCCACTGCGCGCATCGGCGCGCGCCAGCCGCCGGCGCGGGCGCTCGAGGATTTCCGGCGGGCCCGTTTCCTCGAGCCGAGCGCCTACCAGTTGCCCTACGAGGAAGGGAAAGCGTGGCTCGGCGCGCAGCCGATTCTCACGCTGACGGCCTGGCGCGAGGCGTTGCAACGGCAGGGCGCGGAATCAGCCCGGATCTATTCCCGGATGCTGGGTGATGCCGCGGACTTCGATCCCGCGGTGCTCGAAGGGCTGCGCCAGTATGCCCTCGATTATCCGGCCCTAACGATCAATTACCTGGAGTCCGTCCACGGAGCGCGTTTCGAATTCGCGCTGCACGAAGTGCTGGCTCGCGACCCCGGCCTCAAGCAATTCAGCTCCGCCCAAAAGACGCGGCTTTTCGCGCTTTGGTCGGGCGAGGAATCGCGCGCTGGGCTTTTGCAGGCAGTCGAGACCCATCCCGAGTGGCTGGAGTTTGCCTGGCCAGGGATCGCCCGATATCATGCCGGCCGCCAGGAGTTCGAAGCAGCATGGCAACTCGTCAGGCAGCATGCCCCGGAGCCCTCGCTCCCTCAGGCGGGTAATAACGAGTCCATGCCGCAGCTCGAGCGGAAACTGTATGCCAGCGCGAACGATTACGCCGCCGGTTACGCCCTCTTCCGGGCGCAGATGGCCGCGGGCAAGATCGACGACGCGCTCGCCACGGCGCGGCACTGCACCGGGCAGGCGGAGGCCCCGCCCTATTTCCTTTTCCTCCAGGCCGAAGCCTGGGCGGCCACGAAAAATTGGGAGCGCGCCTGGCAATCCTGGGAGGAATACGAGTCAGCGGTGTTGCCCAAATGACTGCCGCGATACCGAATCGGCATAACGAAAAGTCGATCGGAATGCAGCGGCAATCGTCGGGACTGTGCGCGCTGATGTGATGGAATTATTTGCCTGCTTTCTCGACGGGTCGACGTGCCCGCCATGACCGAC
>DATMNS010000325.1:0-13286 GCA_035568735.1 Chthoniobacterales bacterium
GGCCGGGTCCTTAGTCCTCGAATAGATCTGGAGCACAGGCGAGAAGCCTGTGCTCCATCTAATTACCTAACGATCGTGCGGCCGCGATCACGTGCTGGGCATCGATCCCGAGTTCCTTCATCACTTCATTACCGGGTGCACTCATCCCGAACCGATGCAGCGCGACGATCTTCCCATCCAGCCCGACGTACTGCGACCAGATCTCCGGCACCCCCGCCTCGATCGCGACCCGTTTGCGGCATTCGTTAGGCAAGACTTCCGCGCGATAGCTTTCCGGTTGCCGCGCGAAGCGCTCGAAGCACGGCATCGAGACGACGCGCGTCCCCGCGCCCAGCTCTTTCGCGGCCGCGAGCGCGTGCTGCAGCTCGCTCCCGCACGAGAGCAGGATCAGGTCGAGTTTCGCGGTTTCCTTCTGCGCGATGTAGCCGCCGCGAAGCACGCCTTCGCGTCGCAGCTTCGCGTCGATATCGTTCAAGAGCGGTACGACCTGCCGCGTTAACGCAAGCAGGGTTGGGCCGTCGGTCCGTTGCGCCGCGGCGACGAAGGCGCCGGCCGTTTCTTCCGGATCGGCGGGCCGAATGACGTCGATCTGCGGCATCAGCCGCACGCTGCTTACCGTCTCGACTGGCTCGTGCGTCGGACCGTCCTCCCCGACCGCGATCGAGTCGTGCGTGAAGATGTAAATGTTCGGCAAATGCGAGAGCGCGGCGAGGCGGAGCGAGGCGCGGCAATAGTCCGTAAAAACCAAAAACGTCGCGCCCGAAGCGCGGAAGAGGCCGTGGTAACTGACGCCGTTCATGATCGCGCACATCCCGTGCTCGCGGATGCCGAAATGGATGTTGCGCCCGGCCGGGGTGGCCCGCGTGAAATCGCCGCCGTCCTTGATGTAGTTGAGGGTGGAGCCGTGCAGATCGGCGCTCCCGCTGATCAGAAAGGGCAGCGCCTGCGCGAGCGGCTGGAGCACTTCGCTCCCGGCTTTGCGGGTGGCGAGCTTGGCGTCGCTAGGAAAATTCGGAATCTTCTCGAATAAATCGGCCGGGACTTTCCGAGCAATCGCGTCGTCGAGCAGCTGCGCCTTGTCCGCATTCTTCTTCCGCCAATCGCGGTACGTTTTCTCCCAGCGATCGTAGGCCTCTTGCAGGTCTTGCTTGTGCTGCGTGAAGTATGCGCGCACGTCGTCGGAAACGAAGTAATGCTCCTCCGGCAGGCCGAGACCTTTGCGCGCGGCCTCGGCAAATTTGGCGCCGCCTTCGCCATGCGCTTTCGACGTTCCCGCCACTTCGGGAACCCCCTTCCCGATCAACGTGTGCGCGATGATCATCTGGGGTTTCCCGTTGTCGCGCTCTTTCGCCACGTTGAACGCGTCGAGAAATTGCTGCATGTCTTGGCCGTCGATTTCCTGCACGTCGAAGCCATAGGCGCGGAAGCGCATCCCGGTATCCTCGCTCTGCGTTTCCTTGGCCATCGCGTCGAGCGTGACAGCGTTCGAGTCGTAGATCAGGATCAGATTATCGAGTCCGAAGTGCCCCGCGAAAGCGCTCGCTTCCGCCGAGACGCCCTCCTGCAAACAACCATCGCCCGCGAGGCAGACGACGTGCTGATCGAAGATGCGGTGCTCGTCGGTATTAAAACGCGCCGCGGCCATCTTGCACGCCATCGCGATGCCAGCCGCATTGGCCACGCCCTGGCCTAACGGGCCGGTCGTGCATTCGACGCCCGGCGTTTCCATGAATTCCGGATGCCCGGGCGTCTTGCTGTGCAGTTGCCGGAAGCGCTTGATTTCCGCCATCGGCAAATCGAAGCCGCTGAGGTGGAGCCAGGCGTAAAGAAACATGCTGCCGTGCCCGGCCGAGAGAACGAGGTAATCGCGATTGATCCAGCGCGGCTGGTCGGGGTTGTATTTCAGAGCGTAGCCGTAGAGGACGGCACCCATTTCGGCGCAGCCCAAGGGCAAACCGAGATGGCCGGATTGCGAGGCGTGGACGGCATCGATGCAAAGACCACGGGCCTGGTCGGCCGCGCGGGAGAGGACTGCGAGATTCAAGCTCATTTCGCCAGTCTATATGCGCAGGCAGGCGTGATGAAAGCAGAGAGTTTCGGCGTTTCCAGCCTAACGAATTCGCTCCCGGTCGGAGGGACGTGCTTCCGCACGTCCGGGTTCCGCCGCGGCGTTCGCGAAAATCGTGGACGTGCGGAAGCACGTCCCTCCGACAAGCCTACTTCTTCGGCGTCGGCGAAGCTATCACCGCTCCTTCTTTCAAGCTGAATGACCAGTGCGCCTCGGCTTTCTTCCCGCCAATCTTCGCTTCGACGATGACGAAACAGGATTCGCCGTGCAGCGGCTGCGTCACCTGATACGAAAGGATCTTGTTCGCCGCGTCGTAGTTCGCCGGCACGACACCGAGTCCGCTGACGCGCATCCGCACCGAGCCCGGATCGATCCCCCCGATCGCGCCGAGGTTGGCCTTGATCAATGGCCTCGAAGTCGCCGTCGACCCGTCGGCGGGCTGCGGGCTGATGCTGGTGATCGGAAGCTCCTCGACCGGCGCACTGCCGCCACCCGACGATCCGCCGAAGTTGATCGCGTCCTCAAACACTTTCGGTTTGTTCCCCTCGATCATATAGCGGCCTAACGAGTCGTTCGGCGAACCGTAGGTCAGCTTCTGGCCATAGACGGTGAAGACCGCCTCGAAATTCGCCTTTTTCGTCTCTTCCTTGACCCGGTCGTTGTAGTAGCCAAACGGCACCGCGAAACAATTCACTTTGATGCCGAGCTTCTGCTCGAGCGTCGCCTTCGAGCCGCCGACTTCGCTCTCGAGCCACTCGTTGTACTCCTGCGGATTCAGCTTGCGCTTGGTCGATTTGTCGTAGGGCTTGCGCAAGTCCTGATGCGTGGCGCTGTGTGCTTCGATGTCGATTCCGGCATCACGCATCTCGGCCAGTTGCTCCCAGCTCATCGCCGCGCCGCCACCATATTTCCCGCCTTTGATTCCTTCGGTGTAGATGAAGAGCGTGAATGGATAATTGAACTTTTTCAGGATCGGCCAGGCAACGTCGTAACCGGTCTTCCAGCCGTCATCGATCGTGATGACGGCACAATGCGACGGGATCGCTTTTTCGCCGCGTTTCCAGGCGAGAAAATCCTGCATGCTAATGACCGCGATCTTCTTGTCCTTCAGCTCCTGCATCTGCGCCGTGAACGCTGCGGGCGTAATCTCGGTATCGGGCCGCCGCACCTTCTCCTCGAAACGATGATAGCCGAACACGACCACCTGCGCGTTCTGGTCGATCAGCGGTTTGCGCGGCTCGGCGGGGGGCGTCGGTGTAGCGACGACGGCGACGGCCGGCGCCGGACTCGGCGTCACGGGTTTCACTTTTCCGGCCAGGCTATCCTTCTTGCAGCCGCTCAAAGCCAGCCCGCCCAGCAGCAAAAACATCGTCAAACGGTTGCGCATAAATCGACGCTAGCCATCGAATGCGACCGTGGAAAATACAAGCGATTATTGCTCGGTCTCCGGAAGTTTCCCGGCCACGCGCACCTTTCAATTTGCCCGGCACGCGATCCGCTCTACTTGTGCTGATGCCGCGCTCCTTTGTCTCCCTCGCCGCCCTCTTGCTCGCCGCCACTTTCCTGCTTGGCGGCTGCGCGACTGTCGCCACCAACACCAGCCACACCTTCGACACGGTCGTGGTCGACGCCGGGCACGGCGGCAAGGATAGCGGAGCCTACCGGCGCAATGCCCCGCCGGAAAAAATCGTCGCGCTCGATGTCGCTCTGCGGGTTGATCGCAAACTGCGCGACGCGCATTTGAAAACCGTGCTCACACGCTCGAACGACACTTTCATCCCGCTCGACAGCCGGGTCGCGCTCGGCAACGCGCAGGAGAACTCGATCTTCGTCAGCATCCATTTTAACGACTCGCGCCGGCGCGGCGTGGAAGGCGTTGAAACCTACTATCATTCACCCTACGCCTACGATCTCGCGGCGGCCATCGAGCGCAATTTGTCCACTCTGCCCGGCACCGTGAATCGCGGCGTGCGCACGGCGGGATTCCGCGTCCTGCGCAACGCCCACTACCCTTCCGTCCTGGTGGAATGCGGATATCTCAGTAACCGCTCCGAAGCGCGCGATGCCGCGGACGCCGATTACCGTGAAATGCTGGCGGACAGAATCGCGCAGGCGATCGTCGATTATCGCTACGGCGGTGGCACCTATCGCCGTCCCGCGATCGCGCAGACGAGCGCGGGCGGCGGCGCATCGGCTGTCCCGAGCTTCCGCTAGAGCGTGTCATGAACTTTTGCGTGGCCAGCAAAAGCCGCGGCCTGTAGCCGTCGACCTGTGGGCGACGCGGGTACGACGGCGTGCCAGCCGCACACATACCCACGCTTCGCGCAGCGAAACGGCTACAGTCGCAAAATGCATGACCGGCTCTAGAACTCGATCCCGCGCGCCTCGCGCCCGAGCGCGGCGAGGAGGATGAGGACGACGAAGACCGCCAGCGTCACGCAAGCCATGGTGAGGGCGTAATCCGGCTGGCCGTTTGGCCTAACGAAATGTTCGGCCAGCTTTGCCTGGAGCAACGCGGCGTTGGCCGAGAAGAAATTTCCCAGCTGATAGACGACGCCGGGGAAAGTCCCGCGCCAGGCCGGCGGCGAAAGCTCGTTCAGGTGCACCGGCACCACGCCCCACGCGCCCTGCACCATGAATTGCATGAAAAAACCGCCCGCGATCAGGAGCGGGAGCGTCGACGAAAAAATCCATGCCGGGATGAGCAGAATGCCGAAGACCGCGGCGATGATGATCGTCCGCCGGCGACCCCAGCGTTGCGAGTAGAAGCCAAGAACCGTGCCGCCGCAGATCGCGCCCAGGTTGTAGATGATCGCGATCGGCGCGGTTTGGTTAACCGAGAGCCCGCGCTGCTTTTGCAGGAAGGTCGGGTAGAGATCCTGCGTTCCGTGCGACATGTAGTTGAACGCGGTCATCAGGAGCACGGCATAAATCAGGAGCCGCCAGTTTTCGATCAACATCCGCCATCCGCCTAACGATTTCTCCGTCGCGGTGGCGTGCTGCCGTTGCCAGACCGCCGATTCCGGAACGTGGGCACGAATGTAAATTACCAGCACCGCCGGGAGCGCGCCCACCACGAAGAGCGCGCGCCAGCCAAAGTGCGGAAAGACGAGCCAATAAACCACCGCCGCGAGGAGAAAGCCGAAGGAATAACCCTGCTGCAAAATGCCCGAGGCCAGCCCGCGGGCCCGCGCGGGCAGACTCTCCATCGCGAGCGACGCGCCCAATCCCCATTCGCCTCCCATCCCAATCCCATAGAGCGCGCGGAAGATCAGGAAGACGGTGTAGTTGGGCGAGAACGCGGTCAGCAGCTCCATCAGCGAATAGAAAATGATGTCGACCATCAGCGGGATGCGCCGGCCGAAGCGGTCGCCTAACAACCCGAAAATTAGCGCGCCGAGCGGCCGCATCATGAGCGTGAGGGTGATGGCAAAGGTTACTTTGACGATCGAGACCGAGAACTCGGCGGAAACGTTCCGCACGACAAAGGTGAGGAGAAAGAAATCGAGCGCGTCGAGGGTCCAGCCGAGAAAGCAGGCGAGAAAGGTTCTGCGTTGGGTTGCGTTCAGCGAGCGATAGATTTGGATCGCTTCCACGGTCGGCATTTAACTTTTACCGCGGCCCGAAGGGAAGCTCTCATCCTCCTCGTGCCCGTGCTCGTGCTTATGCTTATGCTCGTATCGAATCGGCAAGGCATCGCGCTGGAAAAAACGATTGCGAGCAGGAGCGCGAGCATGATTACGAGAAAGTGAAACAGACGCATTGACGCATCATGATACGTCAATTTGTTAGTTGCTGAGCGGGCCCGACTGTCGTTAATTGCTCCTTCGCTGTGCACACCGCCTCGACCCATCCCCTCGCCGCGCTCCTCCGCCAGCGCATCGTCATCCTTGACGGCGCCATGGGCACGATGGTGCAGCGCCACAAATTATCCGAAGAGCAGTACCGCGGCGCTCGCTTTGCCGCTCATCCTGCGAAGCACCTGAAAGGCGATCTCGAACTGCTCCAGCTCACCCAGCCGGAAGTGATCGAGACGATTCACCTCCAATACCTCGAGGCCGGTGCCGACATCATTGAAACCAACACCTTCAGCGCCACCACCATCGGCCAGCACGATTTCCTTTTTGCGGGCGAACCGGAGAGCGGGCGCAAGGACGCCGCCTTTTTTGAGCGCGTCGTCGCGGATTCGGAGCTCGCCGCGCTCGTTTCCGAAATGAATCTCGCCGCGGCCAGGGTGGCGCGCGCCGTCGCCGATCGCGTCGCGCACCAGACCGGCCGGCCCCGCTTCGTCGCCGGTTCGTTAGGCCCGCTCCCCGTCACCGCCTCCCTTTCGCCGGATGTGAACGATCCGAGTTTTCGCGCGGTTACGTTCGATCAAATTCGCCGGGCCTACGGCGAGCAGGCGCGCGCGCTGCTTGAGGGCGGGGTCGACCTCCTTCTCCTCGAAACGATTTTCGACACCCTCAACGCCAAGGCCGCGCTCTTTGCCATCGCCGAGGTCTTCGAGTCGTTCGGCAAGAAATTGCCCGTTCTGATTTCCGGCACGATTACTGATCTCTCCGGCCGGACTCTCACGGGCCAAACCGTCGGCGCGTTTCTCACCTCCATCCTGCACGCCGAGCCGCTGGTGGTGGGATTGAACTGCGCGCTGGGCCCGGCGGAGATGAGGCCGCACGTCGAGGAAATGGCCCGCCTCGCGCCCTGTTTTACGAGCGCTTATCCCAACGCCGGCCTGCCCGATCCGCTGTCGCCGACCGGATTTCCTGAAACCCCGGAATCGCTCGCGCCGCAACTGCGTGAGTGGGCGAAAAACGGCTGGCTCAACATCGTCGGCGGCTGCTGCGGCACGACCCCGGAACACATCCGCGCGCTGGCAGAGGCGGTGCGCGATTGCCCACCGCGCGTTCTGCCTCTGTGGAGCGCGCGCGCCCCGTCCCGCGGTGGCGGGATTTCCGGCGCCTCGCGGGAAACATCTTCGCACGAAGTTTCAGGGTTGAACGTTGATTCATCTTCATACGCAGTAGAAGAAGTTCGCGGCGAGGCGCCGCGAACAGCACGCGAGGCGCGTGCGCTCCCCGGACCAGAGGCACCGCTCCACCTTGCCGGACTCGAAGCCCTCGATGTCACACCCGACTTCGGCTTTGTCGTCGTTGGCGAGCGGACCAACATCACCGGCTCGCCCAAATTTTCGAAGCTGATCCTGGCGGGCGACTTCGAAGGCGCGCTCGTCGTCGCGCGCCACCAGGTCGAAGGCGGCGCGAACATCCTCGACGTCAACTTGGACGAAGGCATGATTGATTCCGAGGCGGCCATGACGCGCTTCCTCCACCTGATTGGGAGCGAGCCCGACATCTCGCGCCTGCCGATCATGATCGACAGCTCGAAGTGGAGCGTGCTCGAGGCCGGCCTGAAGTGCGTCCAAGGCAAAGGGGTCGTCAATTCCATCTCGCTCAAGGCGGGCGAAGAGGAATTTCTGCGCCAGGCGCGGCTCGTCAGGCGTTACGGTGCGGCCGTTATCGTGATGGCCTTCGATGAACGCGGCCAGGCCGACACGTTTGCGCGCAAGACCGAGATCTGCACCCGCGCCTACCGGCTCCTGACCGAAGCGGCCGGCTTTCCGCCTAACGACATCATTTTCGATCCCAACATCCTGACGATCGCGACCGGGCTCGAAGAGCATAACGAATACGCGATTGCCTTTGTCGAAGCGACGCGCTGGATTAAACAGAATCTCCCGGGAGCGCGGGTCAGCGGCGGGGTGAGCAACATTTCCTTTTCCTTCCGCGGCAACAACACGGTGCGCGAAGCGATGCACTCCGCCTTTTTGTATCACGCCATCCGGGCCGGGCTCGACATGGCGATCGTCAACGCGGGTCAGCTCGCCGTTTACGAGGAGATCGACCCGCCTTTGCGCGAGCTGGTCGAGGACGTGCTTTTCAATCGCCGTCCGGATGCGACCGAGCGCTTGGTCGATTTCGCCGAGAAAGTAAAATCGCAAGGGAAAGTCGCGCCGGATGAAGAAATCTGGCGGAGCGCGCCGGTCGAGGAGCGGCTCGCGCACGCGCTCGTCAAAGGGATCGTCGAGCATATCGAGGCCGACACCGAAGAGGCGCGGCAAAAATCGGCGCGCCCGCTCGATGTCATCGAAGGGCCGCTCATGGCGGGGATGAGCGTGGTCGGCGATCTGTTCGGCTCCGGCAAAATGTTTCTGCCGCAGGTGGTGAAGAGCGCGCGGGTGATGAAGAAGGCCGTCGCCTACCTGATGCCCTATATGGAGGCGGAGAAACAGGCCGGTGCAAAACCGCAGGGGCGGATCGTGATGGCGACGGTGAAGGGCGACGTGCACGATATTGGCAAAAACATCGTCGGCGTCGTGCTGCAATGTAACAATTACGAGGTCATCGACCTCGGCGTGATGGTGCCGGCGGAAAAAATCTTCGAGACCGCGCGCGCCCGGCAGGCAAACATCATCGGATTGAGCGGGCTCATCACGCCTTCGCTCGATGAGATGGTGCACGTCGCGCAGGAAATGGAGCGACAGCAATTTCGCCTGCCGTTGCTGATCGGCGGCGCGACGACGAGCCGCGCGCACACTGCGGTCAAAATTGCGCAGCATTATCACGAGAGCGTGGTCCACGTGCTCGACGCCTCGCGCGCGGTCGGAGTAGTGAGCGCGCTCCTCAACCCGGACGCGAAGCTGAAGTTCGATGCGACCACGCGGGCCGATTACGAACGACTCCGGACCGAGCACGCCAACCGGACGCGCGAGAAAAAAATGCTCACCCTGGCGCAGGCGCGAACCAATCGCCTAACGATCGACTGGAGCAGTTATGAGCCGCCCGCGCCCGGGTTTCTTGGAGTGCGGGTCGTCGGAACTCCGGGGAGCGCACGCGCCCCGCGTGCTGTTTCCGGCGCCTCGCCGGAAACATCGAGGGAGGGCGACATCCATTACTCGAAACGCCGGCTCCCTCATTTCGAGCGTCCGTGGAGCAAGTACGCGGTCGTCTTCTCCACTCACGAACGTCGCCCGCTGCACCCTTCGGAACGCGACCTCGTCCTGCAATCAATCCTGACGGCTCACGAACGTAACCAAATCGAGCTCTACGCCGCGTGCGTGATGCCGGACCACGTTCACCTGTTGTTCGAGCCGCAGATCAAACAAAGCGCGGCCGACGGCAGCGCCGTCTTTTGGCCTTTAACCGACATCCTCCGAGGGATCAAATCGAGCACCGCCCATCGGATCAACAAGGCTGCCGGTCGCACCGGCCCAGTTTGGGAACGAGAATCCTTCGATCGGTTGATTCGATCGGAATCGGATCTGCAGGAGAAGTTTGACTACATCATGAAGAATCCCTGGACTTCAGAAATCGTTAGGAGAGACGAGGACTATCCCTGGCTTTGCACACCAAAGACTTCTCGGCGAGGCGCCGAGAAGAGCACGCGAGGCGCGTGCCCTCCCCAGACGACGCGCAACTCGCAAGCTACTTCGGTCGTCGAAATCTCGCTCGAGACTTTGGTCGAGTACATCGATTGGTCACCGTTTTTCCATACTTGGGAATTGCGCGGGCGCTATCCCGCGATCTTCGATGATCCCGTGGTCGGCCCACAGGCGCGCGAGCTTTTCGCCGACGCGCAAAAACTGCTCGACCGAATCGTCGCGGAAAAGCTGCTCACCGCCCGCGGGGTCTACGGTTTCTGGCCCGCCAACTCGTTAGGCGACGACGTCGAGATTTATCGTGACGAGTTACGCTCCGAGGTGCTCGCGCGCTTTTATTTTCTCCGGCAGCAAATGCAGAAACCGGCGGGACAAAGCAACTACTGCCTGGCCGATTTTGTCGCGCCCAAGGGCTCCGGCCGGCGCGATTATCTTGGCGGGTTCGCTGTTACCGCCGGCCTCGGGGCGGACGACCTGGCGAAACATTTTCAGGGCGAGCTGGACGACTACAACGCCATCCTGACGAAGGCCCTGGCTGATCGCCTGGCCGAAGCGTTCGCTGAATATCTACACCGCGAGGCGCGCCTCGCCTGGGGTTTCGGCGCGGAGGAAGGCCTCACAACCGATGATCTGATTCGCGAGCGCTACCGCGGCATCCGGCCTGCGCCCGGTTATCCGGCGTCGCCCGATCACGTCGAGAAGCGCACGCTCTTCGATTTGCTCGGGGCGGAAGACAGCGCGGGCATCACCCTGACGGAATCATTCGCCATGCATCCCGGCGCAAGCGTCAGCGGGCTCTATTTTTCGCATCCCGCAGCGCGCTATTTTGCGGTCGGGAAAATCGAGCGCGACCAGGCGACCGATTACGCAGCACGGAAAGGCGAGTCGTTAGGCGAGATCGAAAAATGGCTCTCGCCGAATTTGAACTACGAGCCGAAGCGAGAGGCGGCGCGTTGAGCGCAGACGTCGGGTCTAAGATCGCGGTGAGGAGAATCGAGCGGCTCGATTCCGGGAGGCGCTGAAATTGCCGGGCAAAAAAGGCCACGATCGCCCGCCACTAAACCTGCTGATTCCGATTTGGCCCAGTGGTTTTTCCAGCCGGTGACCAGACGCGAACGGGACGCAGCCTGTCGTCCATTCGTCAGGCAAGCGGAGCGCTTGCCCTACAGCACCGAGTTCGGATCGGCGCTCGTGATCAGCATGGTGCCGGCTTCATCGGCGGAGATCTCTTCGACTTCCTTTTCCGCCGCTTTGGGCTCGGGCCAGACGACGTTCCAGGCGAGATGGAGCTTTTCGAGCATCCAGATGGTGTAGCGGGTAAAATCGAACTCCCACCACTTCAACCCGTGCGCCGCGCAACGCGGCTTGGCGTGATGGTTATTGTGATAACCTTCGCCCAGCGCACCCAGGCCGACCCAGAAGTTGTTCTTGCTCTCGTCCGACGTTTCGAAACTGCGATAACCAAACTGCTTCATGTGGCAGATCGAATTCACCGCCCAGGTGCAGTTGTAGATGATCAGGATCGGCACATAAAGACACCAGAGCATTCCGGCCAGACCGACGGTGGCGAAAAGGAGGCTGGCGACGGCGAGATGCGGGAGCACATAAAGCGCGGAATTTTCCCACAGTTTGCAGTACCAGATTCTGCGCACGTCGGCCGCATAACGCAGCGAACGCTCGCGAAAGGAGGCCGGTTTGCGAATGAGCCACATCATGTGGGCATAAGGAAATCCGTGCCGGGGACTATGGATGTCTTCTTCGGTGTCGGATTTAAGATGATGAAAACGATGATCGCCGACCCAGGTGACCGGGTCACCCGAGAGACCGATAGCCGAGCCGGTGGCGAAAATAAATTTCAACCAACCTGGCATTTCGAATCCGCGATGAGTCAGGTAACGATGCAAATAAAGCGTGGTCCCGAGCCCGATCCAAAGATAGAGGACGGCCATGATCGGCAGATAGAAAGGATGAAAGCGGGTCCAGACAGCCGCGACACCGAGCAGCTGCAGCAGGACGAGAATCGTGAAAATGGCAATATTGATTTTTTCGTTTTTGAACATAAACAGGGCTTAAGCAGATTGCCGGCCGTCGGAGAGAGGAAGCCCGGAGTGTCGCTGGGAAGTGCCTGACGCGCAACCGTTATTTGCCCGACCCCGGCGGGCCGCGACAGGTCGCTCGCAAGAAAAGTTCACGTGCGCCCCGCCTCTTTGCGTGCTTTTAGGGCAGCATTTTCCCGGGGTGTAGCTTAGCTTGGTAGAGCGGTCGCCGCGGCGACAGGTCGCCCCAAAAGTTCACGTGCGCCCCGCCTCTTTGCGTGCTATTAGGGCAGCATATTCCCCGGGGTGTAGCTTAGCTTGGTAGAGCGCCTGGTTTGGGACCAGGAGGTCGCAGGTTCAAATCCTGTCACCCCGATTTTTCATCTGACATGTTTTCGGAATGCCCTGGACTCTCATTCACGCAGAACAATTCCCGACACGCGCGGCGGCCGCCGCGCGAGAACGCTACTTTAAAACTGGCCAGGGACGTGATGAACTTGATCACCTTCAGCGGGCCGAGCGGTCGCCGCGGCGACAGGTCGCAGCTTCAAATCCTGTCACCCCGATTTTTCATCTGACATGTTTTCGGTTTACGTCTTAAAAAGCGGAGCGACGGGGAGACGGTACGTTGGTTCGTGTGCCAACCTTTCGGACCGTCTGCGAAGGCACAACGCAGGCGAGTCTCTCGCAACCAAACACGGAATGCCCGGGACTCTCATTCACGCAGAACAATTCCCGACACGCGTGGCGGCCGCCGCGCGAGAACGCTACTTTAAAACTGGCCAGGGACGTGATGAACTTGATCACCTTCAGCGGGCCGAGCGGTCGCCGCGGCGACAGGTCGCAGCTTCATGTATTGTCACCCCGACACCAGAGTTTCCCGGCGACGAAAGATGAATTTTTTCCGCCAGCTGATCCTTGGAATGACGTTCGTTTTCGCCGCGCTTCTATGCGCGCAATCGCCACCTGCTTCGGACAACTCCGCACCGGCGACCCCAGCGCCATCGCCCACGGCCCCGATCGAACCACCCTCTCTCATTCCGCCGAACATTCTGCCCGGCCCGGGAATCGGAGCGCTTCCCCAGATGCCCGCCGCCGCCGATTTGCAGATGCTCAACGCGCTTTTCAAACAGACATCGCTCGGCAAGGCCGCCGATGACTATCGGCTGCACGTCCAGGTGGTGCGACTCGAAAGCCAGATTCGAAACGACGCGGAGCTCCAGGCGATGAGAGCTTCGGCCGAGCAAACGTCGACCGATCTCGAAAAGCGAAAACGGCTGAAGGCGTATTATCACCAATACTACAGCCGGCTTCGGACGATGGCGGACACGCCGGACTTAAAGGTGTATCTCGACGGGCAGGAAGCCGCACACGCCGGGTTGCTCGCGCAGCCGCGCGTGCGCCCGAACACAAATCCCGTCGCGGCCAGCGCCACCGCGACGCCGCTGCCGACGCCGGTCCAGGCGCGCGCCGGCGCCGTGCAGCGGCACCCCTGAGCAGCAGGCACGCGACGAACCTGGCCGGAACCAAATCGGACGGTTGCCGCCGCGAGGGAGACCGGCTAGGATGGCGGAGCGAAAACGGCGCATTCGTCTAGTGGTTAGGACACAGCCCTCTCAAGGCTGGTGCACGGGTTCGATCCCCGTATGCGCTGCCATTGCACTCGATTTAGATAAAATGGGTGCAGGCGGAATCATCATTCGCTGGTTCCTATTGATCTTCAGCTCCTTACGAATATCGTCGGCCT
>DATMNS010000326.1:0-4566 GCA_035568735.1 Chthoniobacterales bacterium
CTGTCAGGCTGCTATTGCCAGGTCGCCTTGAAATCGCTCAGCGCCGTCGCCAGGTCGGCTTCCAAGTCCTTGTCGATCGCCCTTTTCGTCCGGATGGCGGCGAGCACGCTTTCTTTGCGCGTCTGGAGATAATCCTGCAACTTCGCCTGAAATTCCTTTACCCGTTCGACAGGCACCGGATCCAAATAGCCATTCTGCATCGCCCAAAGCACCGCGACCTGCTCTTCGACCGGAATCGGATTGTATTGAATTTGCTTGAACAGTTCGACGATCCGCTGGCCGCGATCGAGCCGCGCTTTGGTCGCGGCGTCCAGATCCGAACCGAACTGCGCGAAGGCCGCCAGTTCGCGGAACTGGGCGAGGTCGAGCTTAATCTTGCCCGCCACCTGTTTGATCGCCTTGATCTGGGCAGCCGAACCGACCCGGCTGACCGAAAGACCGACCGAGATGGCCGGGCGGACGCCCTGGAAAAAGAGATCCGTCTCGAGATAAATCTGGCCATCGGTGATCGAGATGACGTTGGTCGGAATGTAGGCGGACACGTCGCCCGCCTGCGTTTCGATGATGGGCAACGCCGTTAACGAGCCGCCGCCGGATTCCTCCGTGACGCGGGCACTGCGCTCGAGAAGCCGCGAATGCAGATAAAAAACGTCGCCCGGATAGGCTTCGCGACCGGAGGGACGTTTCAAAACGAGCGACACTTGACGATAAGCGACCGCGTGTTTCGAAAGATCGTCGTAAATGATAAGCGCATCCATACCGTTATCCATGAACCATTCACCCATGGCGGCACCGGCAAACGGCGCGAGATACTGGTTCGTCGCGCTTTCGGAGGCGGGCGCGGAAATGATCGTCGTGTAGGGCATGGCGCCGTTTTTCTCGAGCACCGCGAGGGTCCGCGCGACGTTCGAGTTTTTCTGGCCAATCGCGACGTAGATGCAATAGAGCGGCCGATGATCTTTCAACTGGCCGTCTTCCGCCGCTTTGTTCAAGCGCGCCTGGCTGATGATGGTGTCAACGGCGATGGTCGATTTGCCCGTGGCGCGATCGCCGATGATCAGCTCGCGCTGGCCGCGACCGATCGGCACCATCGCGTCGATCGCCATGATCCCGGTCTGGACCGGCTGGCTGACGCTCCGGCGTTTGATGATGCCGGGCACAATCTTTTCGACGGGGTAAAACGTGTCGGTGTGGATCGGCCCTTTATTATCAACCGGCTGGCCCAAGGTATTGACCACGCGGCCAAGCAGCGCCTTGCCGACCGGAACCTGGAGCAGTCTTCCCGTCGTTTTGACTTCATCGCCTTCCGAGACTTTCGTCGGGTCGCCGAGGAGAATGACGCCGACCTCGGTCTCCTCGAGGTTGAGCGCGAGACCGAAGTCGCCACTTGGGAACTCGATCATTTCATTCAACATCACCTCGCTCAGGCCTTCGACGCGCGCGACGCCATCGCCCGCCTCGCGGACGATGCCGACGTTGCTCTTGGTGGTCGAGGTTTTCAGACCCGCGATTTGTGTTTCGATTTCTTCCAGAATGCTGCTCATGGTAATTCGTTAGGTTAAAGTTTCTGCTGCAGACGATCGAGTCGGTTGCGCACGCTGCTGTCCCAGACGTCGCTCCCGACGCGGATGCGCACACCCCCCAGCAGGGCGGGGTTGACGACAAACTCGGTCGTCAGGCCCTTGCCGTATTTGCGTCTCAATCCGTCCGCGATCTGCCGGCCCGCATCCGGGTCGAGCTCGGTGGCGGATTCGATCGTGGCCGTCTGTTTCTCGACTTCCAGGCGCAACAAGCGCTGATAGTTTTCGAGAAGTTGAAGATAGCTGCGCGGTTTTTGCGCGATGATCGACTGAACGAGCGATTTGATTTTTTCCGAATCAAGGACGCCATCGACGAAGCTCGCGCGCACGAGTTTGCGCGAGAGTTGACGGACGTCTTTGCTGATTTTCACGCTCTTCGGTCGATCTCGTTAGGATGCCACCTGCCGGCTCGCTTCTTCCTGGAGCCGGCGTTGATCCTCGCGCGTCAGGACTTTGCCGGTCACTTTGGCGGTGGTATCGATGACCAACCGCCCGAGTTCGCGTTTCAGTTGGCTCATCGTGCGCTCATGTTCGAGCGCGCTCGCTTCCCGCGCCTTGGCCAGAATTTGCTCCGCCGCGACGATCGCCTCCTGCTGCTTGCGTTCCGCGATCACCCCCGCGCTGGCCCGCGCTTCGTCGATCATCCTCTGCGCTTCGGCGTTGCCTTTCGCCAGGATTTCCTGGTAACGCTGTTCCGCTTCGGCCAGCTGCTGTTTGATTTTCTCGGCATTGAGCAGGCCTTCGGCGATGCGTTGCCGGCGCTCTTCGAGGACGGCGAGGATCGGCTTGTAGGCGAACTGCTTCAGGAGCAGGGCCACGAGGACGAAGCTAATGACCTGCGAGAGGAAGATCTTGACGTCGAAGCCAAAAGTCTCCGCCGTATCAGTGACCAGATTGGCGGCGAGAAAGATAGGAATGTTCATCCGAAGTTAGGCGGCGCGGAGCGGGATGCTCTTGCGCTTGATCATTTTGGAACGAGGAACAGAGCGTAGAACACGATCGCTTCCGCGAAAGCGATCGCGAGGATCGCCTGCACCAGGATCGGGGTGGCCGCGCCCGGATTGCGGCCGACCGCGGACGCCGCGCCCATGCCGATCAATCCCACGCCGATCGCCGCGCCAAGGGCCGCGAGGCCGACGTGAATGCTGCCGCTCATCTCTGCCAGTAGTGGTAGTATCATAGTTTTCTTTTGGTTGGTTTGCTTCAGCCACCTCTCCGCGGGGTGCGCGGCGGTGGCCGAAATTAGTTAATGGTGTGCGCCTTGCGCCGGTTCGTGCTGCGCGATGAGCAGGGTAAAGACGGCGGTCAACAACATGAAGACCAGCGCCTGCACTATGCCCACAAGGAGCTCCATAAAGTAAAACGGAATCGGGATCAGCCACGAGAGCGCCGGCACGATGTGCGCCATCGATTCGAGCATGTTCTCACCGGCGTAGACGTTCCCGTAAAGCCGGAAACTGAGCGAGATCGGCCGAAACAAAATCGAAACGATCTCCAGCCAGCCGACCATAAAAAAGACGACAACCATGAGCACCTTGAGAATGCCCTTGGAATCACCCTTCGGTCCAAAAAGGTGCATAATGAATCCGCCGATGCCGTTCTCCTGTAGCGCCCAGAAGATCCAGAGCGCGAAAAAAGTGGCCGCCATCGCGAAGGTGAGATTGAGATCCGCATTCGCCCCGCGGAGCAAAGGACGATCGACATGGAAGACGTTCGTCACCGGATCGTGCTGCCCCCAGCCGACTGTCCCCACCCCGGGGAGGAGGCCAAACCAGTTGAGGAAAAGGATGAAAATGAAAATGGTGGCGAAGAACCAAAATGTTTTTTTCACCAAGTGCGAGCCGATCACGCTCTCGAGAAAGTTGTAAAGCCCCTCGACCAACCACTCCCAGAAGTTCTGCGCGCCGGTCGGGACCTGTTTGATTTTACGCGTCGCAGTCTGGGCGAAGACGATGATGCCGAGCGCCACCACCCAGGTGACGAGCATCGAGTTGGTCACGGTGAATTCTCCGATCGTGAAAAGTGGCGCCGCTTTCAGGGGAATCGCCTCGTGTTTCTCCGCGACCGCGCCCGTCTCTGGCGCGATCGTCTCCTGCGCCTGCGCGACGCTCGCGAGGCCGGAGAAAATCAGCATGGCAAGGACGCTCAGGAGGAGCGGCAATTGACGAAAAGAGCGGTTGATCATGAATGGCTTTGTCGAGAAGCGGCGCCTCCGACATCCGGCAGGCGTCGCACTTTTCCTGGAGAGAAAGGGCGCGCGCCCCAAGGCCGCTTACGGCGCGCATACAGAAGAGCATGTTGCCCGCGCTGACAAGCAACTTTCGGGAGTTTTTTTCGGCGCGAAAGCGAGGCCGAAAGATCAGGCCCCAGCCCGTTATTTCGCCGCTACGCGCTCTGGCTGAAACTGCGGCGCCGTCACCGGGTGCTCGGATCTCTCACGAGCGACAGCTTCGTGCGCAATTTCCAGCGCCTCGCGGTAATGGCTCTCCAGTTGCGCGATGTGCAAGCGCTGCTCGAAATGGGCGGCGACCGATTCGCTCGCCAACACGCCGATCTCACCGAAGGAATGCGGCGAGCGCGTGATCTTCTTCATCTCGGCCGCCAGCGCCAGATAGTCGCGCTCCTCGACCAACGCTCCGCAGCGGCCCTCTTCCACCGCTTCGGGAATCCCGCCGTGCCGCGTCGCGAGGACCGGCATGCCGGTCGCCATCGCCTCGAGGATGGAGTTGGGAATTCCCTCCTGGTTTTCGTCCGCTGGCATTTCGCTCGGGTGCAAAAATACGTGGCAACTGTGGTAGAGCGCAAGCAGATCCGGCTGCGAAAGAAAACCGGTAAAGTGCACCTGATCGCTGATGTCCAATTGCGCGGCGAGCGCTTCGAGGACGGGTTGCAAAGGCCCCTTTCCGGCGATCAGCAGCTCTGCCCCCGGATTCTCTCGTCGGAAAACGGCAAAGGCGCGCAAACAAGTCGTTAGGCCTTTTTTCGG